>DATCJQ010000507.1:0-3592 GCA_036562745.1 Flavihumibacter sp. | reverse complement strand
GGAAAGAAAAGCTCCTGAACAAGTTTTTTCGCATCTTCCGATTCTGACGGACCAAACATCGTATCCGTCAATCCGGACGCAAACCGAAGTTTATTGGCCTCCGTTTGCTCGTCGGGAAGCATATCGGCCTCCTGTCGCAGGCAACCCGCTTCATCCAGGTTGGATGTTATAAACCTGAATATGGAATTTTCGGTTCGCCAGGAAGCCGATTCTTCTGATGGTTGCTGTCCGAGCAGGCTTTTGATATAGTTTTTCATATTGGAGGCGCTGTGTAAGGCGGCCTACAATTTATATTTTTTTAGAAACTCACTGATGGCTTTTTCCAGATCCGCGCGACTTTCCAGAAAAGGCAGGTGCCCGACATTGCTGCTGCGCAGCATCATATGGGGAAAAGCAATGCCCTTATAGTGTTCGGGACCTATCATCCAGTCGGAATGGCCGTAGAAAAACAATACCGGTATTTTCACCTGCACTGTTTGCTTCCGGAAATCTCTCCAAAACTCCTCCATGCCCAGGGCCACAGCGGCGAAATCATTGTTCCAATTGGGGATTTCGGAATAGGTGGCATCGAGCTTATGTTCATTTTCCGCAAGGGCAACCGACATCTTCCACATAATATCCTTCCCGCGAAGCCCCTGAATCAGCGTGATCATTTTGGCCAGAATCTCGTTCGGTTCATCCGGACAGGCGGCAGGTTTCTCCATCCCCAGGAACTCAGATGCCCGGGGGATCCAGCTATTACAGAAACTTTCAGCCATGCTCAGCGTACAGTTCAGCATCAGCATGCCCCGGGTAGATGCCGGAAACTGCTCGGTATAGGCCATCTGGAGAATGCCTCCGAAAGAATGTCCCAATGTAAGCCATTGCTTTATGCCCAATGCCTCACGAACCTCTTCAAAATCGGCAACGATCCGTTCAAGCGAGAAATTCTTGTCTGCCGGGGAAGAGGAACGCCCCACACCCCGCTGATCGAGATAGACCATCTGAAAATGCTGTTCCAGGTAGTCGCCAAAAAACTTCTCCATCCAGTAACTTCCGGAACCCGGACCGCCATGAATGTACAGACAGGGTATTCCCTTCCCCTTCACGTTAACATATAGTTGCACGCTGTCGGAGGTGAGGATTTGTTTCTCCTGGGCCTTAACCGAAAAAATAAACAGCATAGCCAGAGCGGCCAGACGAAATTTTCTCATCTTTAGTTAGTCAGGTGTCCAATTTTATAAAAGTATCCAGGGCCAGAATGTCCGCGCCCCTATCTAAAGCCTTCTTAACCGAACGCTGTCCCATGGCCAGAAACTGATCATAGCTCAAGTCGAAAAGTCCCTGAAGTGCTACTTTTTGCAGAGCCTCATGAGGGTCGATCCGGTTATTCATAAACATGTACTCCAGTTGCCGGTTAATGATGTCTTCAACGAAGATATGTTTATGCCGATAAAAATCACCTTCGCGTATTCTAAAAAACCGTTTGAGGAAGGTCATGGCTTTCGCCTCAAACTCCGTGATTACATGATCATCCAGAATATGATCGATGTAGCTCAACAGCATATTCAGTAAATCATCCCTGATCGCTGTGAGGGAGGTGTTATACGCCGACAAAATGGAGCTGAGCCGCTTTGATGTGAGGGTGCCCTCCGCAAGTCCGCGGGCTATTTCGTTAACGATGACACCGAAATCTCCGTCCGCTGCTACCTCCTGAAAAGGGCGCTTTATCCCCTCGGCAATTTCTGACGGAAGATCCTGTTTCATAACCTGATTGCAGTTGAGCTGGTAAAATACATTATAGCTTCTGTTTCCTTTCTACGGTTTCCCGTAATTGTGCCGGATAGCGTTCACCCACAATTTTAATTCCCGCCAGCGCCGTGTTGATTTCGCTTAGCTCCGAACCGCTAAGAAGCAGATCAACGGATCCGATATTCTCGATAAGGCGTTCAAACCTGGATGTTCCCGGAATGGGAACGATAAAGGGATGCTGTGCGAGCAGCCATCCCAATGCCACCTGTGCGGCACTGGCATGCTTTCTCCGGGCGATATCCACCACCAGATCCACCAATACCTGATTAGCCCGACGGTTCTCCCTGGAAAAGCGGGGAAGCATATTGCGGGGATCATCCCTGGCCAGCTCCTGATCCGGCCGGATGGTTCCGGTAAGAAATCCCTTACCCAGCGGACTAAAGGGCACCAGGCCAATTCCAAGCTCCTCCAGCAACGGAATGATTTCAGGTTCCGGCTCGCGATAAAACATGGAATACTCACTTTGCAAAGCAGTCAGGGGCAAAACGGCGTTTGCCCTGCGGATGGTTTCAGCATTCGCCTCCGACAAACCGAAATATTTAACCTTGCCCTCACGGATCAGCTCCTTCACCGTGCCTGCCACCTCTTCGATGGGCACGTTCGGATCCGGACGGTGCTGATAAAAGAGATCAATGACGTCCGTTCTCAGTCTTTTGAGGGAGGATTCAGCCACTGCTCTGATGGTCTCCGGACGACTATCCAGTTCCAATCGCAGATTCCCCTCCTTAAAGCCGAATTTTGTGGCGATCACCACTTTTTGCCGCACCGGTTCCAGCGCCTCCCCAACCAGCAACTCATTCTCGCCATACCCCTGGGCGGTGTCAAAAAAATTGATGCCCATATCCACTGCTCTCCGGATGAGCCGGATACTGTCCGATTTTTCCGGTGCCCCAGGGAAACTCAGTCCCATACAACCGAATCCCAGCGCTGATACCTGCAAGCCGCTTCGGCCCAATGTTCTTGTTTTCATCGTGTATTTTTTTGATTGACCCCAAAGGTTCTTCAATACAACATGAAAACAGTTGCCATTTGGCAAAAACGAAAATCAGCGGATATTTTTCCGAATCCGACTCAGGGAAGATTGGGTAATACCCAGATAGGAAGCGATATAATTTAAGGGAACGCGGTTGACCAGTCCGGGGAATTGCTGAATGAAATCAAGATATCGTTGCGTGGCATCCTGCGAAACCAGCCCGCTTCTGCGTTGCATTTTCTCGTTATGATATTTAGCCACGATTTTTTGAAGGATCTGGTCCCAACCAATGACCGTACCAAGGATCTCTTTCCAGTCTTCCTTCGAAAATACAATCAGCTTACAATTTGTGACCGCAGAAATGTATTCAGAAGGAATATAAACTTCATCGATCGTATCCCCCGACAGAATAAGATGATTTTCCTCTATAAAATAGCGGGTAATCTCTTCTCCCTTGTTGTTATAAAAGTAAACCCGCAGCACCCCTTCCACCAGAAAACCAATATGCCTCACTGTTTTACCGGCTTCCCAATAAAATTCATCTTTGGGCAGTTCGAGTGCAGAGCCCCTGTTTTTTATCAGCTCAATTTGCTGGTTATTCAAATTGCCGAACTGCAGGATATAATTAATAAAACTTTCCATTATATAAAGCTACCCTCCGCGCCCTTCGTAGCTTTTGCCATTTGGTAAAAAAATGCTGACAATTCCCCGGCGGCCTGTTTGATTTGCCCACCTCGTCGCAGCCGGAATCATGCTACGGTCAGGCTTTCTGATGTGCTAATATTCCGTGATCCTTCAGCCCGGAACCGAAGCTGAGTAAAGTTAATG
>DATCJQ010000504.1:0-5286 GCA_036562745.1 Flavihumibacter sp. | reverse complement strand
AGTATGTAGCGCAGGTGCTTACCACCAATCCCGATTATGGATTGTTCGACACTATCAATAACGGTGCGAACTCACTGATAATAACCGGTAAAATACCGCTCACCAATCTCGCCAAACTGGCCACATTCAACGAAGACAATCAGAGAACGCCCGGTGAATTGCTGATCAATTTCTGTCGCCCGGTTTATCCCGCGTTGACAGGTTTTGGACAAACTTCCAGCCAGGGTGATACTTCTTTCGCCACCAACCTGGTGAGGTCCGGATTCCAGTTAACAGGTGCCGGCGTGAAAGTGGGTGTACTGTCTGACAGTTATAATACCACAGGTTCGGTGCCGGTGAATCCGCCGGATGGTGGTCCCGCCCGAATCGATGTGCAGAACGGCGATCTGCCCGGAGTGGGCAACCCGAATTACCCCACACCGGTGCAGGTGCTGAAGGATTATCCGGGTCGAAGAACCGATGAAGGCCGCGCGATGCTGCAAATCATTCATGATATTGCCCCCGGTGCCGAGCTGGCTTTCCGCACCGGATTTATCAGTCCGGGTGATTTTGCCCAGGGCATCCGCGAACTGGAAGCTGCGGGTTGTGATGTTATCGTGGATGATATCACCTTTATTACCGAGCCCTTCTTTAAAGATGGTAAAGTTGCAAAAGCCGTGGATGAAGTAAGCTCCCGTGGTGTGAGTTATTTCTCAGCAGCGGGTAACTATGCCAACAAGTCATATCAATCGGTATTCCGTCCGGTGCCCGCGCCCGCAAATATCCAGGGACAGGCGCATGATTTCAGTGGTACGGGCGATGTGTTCCAGCGTATCCGCCTCGTGCCCGGCACCTATACCATCGTGTTGCAATGGCAGGATGATGTGTATTCAATCGGACCGGAAGCCCAGGGCACACAACACGATTTCGACATCTATCTTACTAACGATAATGGCACCACGCTTTTCGGATTTAACCGTAATAATATTGGCGGGGATCCCATTGAAGTGATGCCGTTCTACACCGACGCCACCACATTCACCAATGTGCTGATTGTGCGCGCGGGTTCTGCCCCCAACGCTTCGAATGCACCGGTGAATCTGAAGTATATCATCTTCCAGGGTGAAGCCACCATTGAAGAGTATCAGACCGGAGCCAGCACGATCGTTGGACAGGCAAACGCTGCCGGTGCCATGACCGTGGGTGCCGTGCGTTATACCAAACCGGGTGCCCCCGGAGCCATTACATCCGAATCCTTTTCTTCTTATGGCGGCACACCCGTGAATGGGGTGGTCCGTCCTAAACCCGATTTTGCCGCACCAAATGGCGTGAACACAACCGTTCCACTTGGCACCAATGATTTCGACGGAGATGGCTTTACCAATTTCTTCGGAACCTCCGCAGCTGCCCCGCATGCCGCCGCTGCAGCCGCTCTGCTGATTGAAGCCAACCGGAAATATGTCAATGCAAATGGACGACTCAGCTCAACGGAGGTTCGCAATCTGTTATCATCCACCGCCCTGGATATTGATCAACCGGGATTTGATAACCGTTCAGGTGCGGGCTTTATTCAGCCCATGGCAGCCATTGAAACCTTTGCTGCGCCCACGCCGGTGTTGCACAGCATAAATGTGGCGCCCGAGCCCAATTCACCACCACCCTCCAGCGCGGATTTCCAATTCATTATCAACGGTGAACATTTCCGTCCGAGTTCACAGGTATGGATTCGCTCCACACCTCTGAATCCGAATAATTATACGCTGGTGAACAGCAGTACGATCCGCGTCAGACCGGGCGCCGTAACAGGAAACCCGACCATCCAGGTTTATACACCGCCCAAAACCCAGGCGGGTATTGATGGAGGTTTGACCAATGCCGTGCTGCTCTTCGATCAGCCCAAAAAACAGATCACCATTTCCATTGCCGATACGGTTAAGAAATTCGGTGAACCGATTACAGCTTCGCTGTTCCGCGCCGATATCTTTATCGATGGCGTGAATATTACTGAGCTGGGTATTTCAGCAGCCAGCCTGGGATTGGACAATCTCGAGTTCAGCACCAATGCTACTGCATTCTCCGCCATACAATCGCCCTATTATATTCGCGCGAAAATGCGTCCGCTGGATATGAATAATCCGGCTCATGTGGCGCTCACCGAGTTGTACAACTATCCTGCAACAACGGAGGATGGAACCTTTACCGCACCGGGCACGCCCGATGGTACGCTGAGGGTGCAAAAGCTTCCGGTAACCATCGCCGTGAAAAACAAGGAACTGGAATACGGACAGAAAATCGCCAATTTCGAGTATACTTACTCGTTAGTTCCTGGCACGCACAATATTCCTGCAGGTCAGCAACAGGCCGTGCTGAATCTGATCAAAGAAAATCACGAAGCCTACCTGATCAATGATGCCAGTGCGCTGGTGGACGGATCACAACTGAGTTCGGAAACGCTGGAGCAACTCGACGATCTGGGCTTCCTGGTGAGCAGGTTACGCGGTATCGTAAGCAGGTTGCGCGGTATCGTGAGTCTGCGTGGCATCGTGAGCGGTGTTCCGGTGTATGAAACGACGCAGGTATTGGATGTGGCACCAGCATCCATTACGCAATACTTCGGTAATAATCCGGTTACGGAAATGCAGGCCGTGGAAGGCATTGCGAACCTGAGAGGCATCGTGAGCCTGCGTGGCATTGTCAGCCTGAGAGGAATCGTAAGCCTGAGAGGAATCGTAAGCACAATCACAAATGGTGCGGCCATTGTTTCCAGCGAAGGTTCGGGTGATGGTACCAAGGGCAATACCGCCGTCATCATTGATGAAGAAGATATCACGGAAGCCAATGGAACGATTGAAGAATATGGATCAATTGCGCTGATTACCGGAATCACTTCGGGTACACATAAAATTGTGCCTGCTGCCCTGTTGTCAGAAAACTTTGAAGTGACTTATGTAACGGGAGAACTGAAGATCCGGAAAGCACCGCTGACCGTTAAGGTGCTTGACAAGACATATCAATATGGATCCGATGATCTGGCCTTTGATACAACCGTGCAATGGCTGCAGTTCAATGATCAGCTGAATCAGGTAATCAAGGGCCAACTGAAGTTCAACATCCTGAACAATAAACAACAGACCGTTAGTGCGCCGGTTCCTGCAGGTTCTTATAAAGTGGTGCCCACTGGTATCAAACTGATTGAGCCGTCCAACTATACCCTGGTACTCGAACCCGGAAACCTGGTTGTTACATCCCGTAAGGTGCTGGTAATGCCCGACGCGATCACCATCAAGGAAGGAAGCAAAGTACCCACTTATACCTATCAGTATCAAAACCTGACGAACTCCGAATGGAACCAGCTTAAGAAACTGATCAAGAAAGAGCCGGTATTTGGCAGCGACTATAAAAACAAAGGCAAAGCGGGAACCTATACAATCCGCATGGTATCTCCGGTGGTATTGAATACACCGGGTGCCTATGAGTTCGAATATGGCGAGGCTCTGCTGACAGTTGAACCCGATGTTAAACAGAAGAAGATAAATCCATTCCTGGATTGCGTTGAGAAATTGAGCTGTCCCGTTAACGGTTACTGGTACCGCGCTTATTTCTCTTATAAAAATGAGAACTCATTCACCGTAACTGTACCGGTGGGACCGAACAACCGGATTGTAGGAAATGGTAAGTTTGAGCAGAATCTCCCGACGCAGTTCCAGCCGGGAGAAGGTAAGTTCTCGATCTATTTCGACGGACAAAAAATGCACTGGGAGATCAACAATACCGGCACCACTCATAAATCGGCCCAGGCAAGTGCTGCGAGTGCTTCATCGGGCCGTTGCAAAGGTCTTTACACCGGTGCTGAGGTGGGCGGAATGGCTGCGCACAGCCAGGGAAGCGGAATAGTAACGGTTACGGAGAACCGAATGTATCCGAACCCGGCCACCACTTCCGTTACTATTGAACTGAAAGATATTGAGGTATTGAATAACCGGAATGTGCGGATCGCTCAGTTTAACGGACAGGAAATACCTGTGCGTTCAATCCGGGCTCTGGACGCCTACAGATGGCAACTGGATGTGAGTCATCTGCAGCCGGGACAGTACCTGATAATAATCCAAATGAAAACAGGTCAGCACGTATTCCGACTGACCAAACTATAACACAGCTGCCGTGAAAACAAGAAAAATGATTGAAACTGTTGTCGTACGCAAACCCGAGAAACTAAGATTCATCCTGCTGCTGGCGCTCCTGCTCGGAATTGGAAGAGCAGGGGCACAACAGCCTGCCCTGGATAGTCTGAAAACAAGCCTTGCCCGTGAAACTGCTGATTCTAACCGTGTGAACACCCTGCTGGAAATCAGTCGCGAGTTCATGTCCAGTTCCGCGGATTCCTCCTTCTATTATGCACAGAAGGCAGCACAACTCGCCGGAAAAACGCAATTTCTGTCGGGACAGGCACTGGCCACCAAGAGCCTGGGTAATATCCGTTATGTGCAGGGAAACTATGTGGAAGCGATCCAGTTCTGGCAGGAAGCCCATGCACTCTATGATTCAATTGGCGATCATACCGGAGTATCCACCGTGCTTAGCAATATCGGGGTGGTTTACTACAATGAAGGGGATAAACTCAAGGCGCTGGATTATTATCTGAAATCGCTCAAAGTAGCGGAAGACCATAATATCAAACTAAGGGAAGCCATTGCCCTTAACAACCTGGGAACGGTTTATCACGATAACCCCGAAACCCACGACAAGGCACAGGATTATTTTCAGAAAGCCCTGCCCATGCTGGAGGAATTGGGCGATATGAATGCATACGGCACCACAGCCACCAATCTGGGGGAGATTTACAGTATCAGGGGCGATGAGAAAACGGCCATGGTCTATTTCGAAAAAGCATTGAAAGCTTTTGAAGACAGTATCAGCATGTCTTATACGCTGAACAAAATGGGCAGCCTCTTTTTTCGACGGGGCGATTTGGACAAAGCCATTCAGTACCACCTGCGGGCTTACAATATGACCCGCAAGCTCGATGCAAAACTCGAGATGGCCGAGTCCTTGTTGGGACTGGGCAATGCCTATCGCGAACAGGGCTTTTTCGATTCAGCCATCTCCACCTATCTAAAAGCGGAAATCTTTGCCCGTGAAACCAATTCCTTTACACAGCTGGTGGATGTTTATCAGGGACTGGCCCTAACCTATGAACAGAAAAAGGATTTTCCCAAAGCCTATCAGTATCATGGCATGTATTCGAGTGTGAAAGACTCGGTATTTAATACTGATGCCAACCAGCGTTTATCGCGACTGATATTTAAC
>DATCJQ010000500.1:0-9613 GCA_036562745.1 Flavihumibacter sp. | reverse complement strand
TTCCGGTCGTTTCAATTCTGTTTTCCGGCAGCCTGGTTTTCCTGTTTACTGCAGCCTGGTTTTCTTTGTCAGGTGGTGCAGATTCGATCTCACATTGCTCTTTTCGTTTGTACCACACCGTTATTCAACCGGTAAAGTGTAACGGGATAACGTGCCGCGGTTTTAACCGCCACCGCATCGCAGCGTAGTATCAGTACGGGAAGATCCTTACCCTCCAGCAGTTTCTCTACTTCGGTGGCAATAGGTGTAATTATATAAACCGGTCGGCCGGATGCAGCCGCCTGCGGCGCTTTTTCCTGAATCAGCTGAATGATACCCTCGCGGTCTTTATCCCGGATCGATTGAATAAAGAGCCAGTACATCTCCCCTTCCTGCTCGATGATCGCCTGGGTGGTATCGGCACCGCTGGGTGCAAGCAGCACAAAATCCTTGATCCTGGGCTCCGCATTTCCCTTCCGTATCAGTTTGTCGTAGCGGCGCACGAAACTGTAAACATCTTCATCAAAATCGTCGGGGAACTGATCAGCCGTGAACTCGAGTTCCTTTCCATCTTTTGCATACACAAAGGTGATGACCGAACTGTCGGGGATGGCCCCCGCGGGAATCTTCATCTGATCCGCGATGTTTACGCCCTTTTTATAAGGCAGACAATCCAGCACCGGCAGGTATCTCAATACATACCACTGAAATCCAAAACTGAACATGGTGGCAAGCGCCAGCAGAAGAATGCTTTTTCGGCTACTCATGCCCGTTGTAATCCGGTTCCGGTTGACAAAGAGTAATAATATCAGCACCAGCAGAATCAGATCCTTGATAAATGACTGATCGGCCGTGAGGGGAATACAATCGCCAAAGCAACCACAGGTTTTGATTTTGCCGGAGAACAGCGCATACCCGGTAAGGAAGGTAAAGAAGATGATCAGCAACAGCAGCAGCCAGCTGAACAGACGCATCTGCCAGCCGATGAGCACGGCCACGCCGGCAATTATTTCGAAAGCAATCATCAGCACGGAAAATGCCAGTGTATAATCGTGCAGTCCGTGCATGCCCCACACTTCAAAAAATTCCTGCATCTTATAGCTGAGTCCCAACGGATCATTGGCCTTAATCAATCCGGAAAAGATGAACAGTATGCCTACTATGTAACGGGTGATGGTGAGTATCGCTTTCATAATTCGGTGTATGCAGAGCTGGTTTTATGTTAAACAGAACTGTTTCCAATAAACAGTGCGCCTATCGATCGGCATGTTTGCCCTCTCCCATCAGGATCAGCGCAAATGCCGCATAATTAAATATATCAAGATAATTGGCATCGATGCCTTCGCTGATCAGGGTCTGTCCGTCGTTGGCGAGTATCTGCCGGATGCGCAACAGTTTGGCCAGGATCAGGTCGGTAAAGCTTTCCTGGCTCATATCGCGCCAGGCTTCACCATAATCATGATTTTTTTGGTTCATGAGCTTGAAAGCCTTTTCCACCTGCGCTTCGTACAGGCGGAGCACTTCTTCAGCGGGGAGATTGTCCTCCTTCACTTCTTCCTGTTCCAGCTGCAACTGCATCAACCCGATAACGGCATAGTTAAGAATGCCCATGAACTCCGACTTGATGCTGTCGCCAATCAGTTGTTTCCTGTTTTCCTGGATGGTTCTGATTCTTTTGGCTTTGATATAAATCTGATCCACCACGGAAATGGGGCGATACACACGCCAGGAAGTTCCATAGTCGATGGTTTTCTGAATAAATATATGTTTGCATTCCTGAATCGCCTGGTTATACTGTTCGGTGGTGTTAGCCATGTGTTCGAATAAATTGTTCATCTTTATCGTTCAAAAATAAGGATTCAGCCGCATGTACACCCTTAATTGCCGAGGACGCCTTTTAGTACTTGATCAGCCCCTGGTGATGGGCATTCTGAATATCACGCCCGATTCATTTTTTGCCGGCAGTCGCACCAATGCGTTGGAAGATGCCGTTTCGCGCGCAGCAGAGATGATTAGCGCAGGTGCTGCCCTGCTCGATATCGGCGCGCAGAGCACTCGTCCGGGTAGTGATTACCTGAGTGCCGGGGAAGAATGGGCGCGGCTGGCTCCGGTTCTGCCGGAACTGGTTCAACGTTTCCCCGATTGTATTTTCTCCGTAGATACCTTTCATGCGGCAGTGGCTGAAAAAGCCGCTGCGGCCGGTGTACATATTATCAATGATATCAGTGGTGGACATATGGACCCGGGTATGCTGAAGGTGGTGGGATCAACAGGGCTGCCTTTCATCTGTATGCATATGAAAGGAACACCGCAGACCATGCAGTCGCTGGCGCAGTATGATGATTTGCTGCTTGAAATGACCGATTATTTCCTGGAACGCAAGCAGGCCTGTCGCGATGCAGGCATCAGGGATCTTGTTCTTGATCCGGGTTTCGGTTTTGCCAAAACGATAGAACAAAATTTCGAATTACTCGGTAAGATGGATGACCTCCATGCGCTGGGTTGTCCGCTCCTGATTGGCTTATCGCGCAAATCGATGATCACCAAAACCCTGGGCATACCCGCATCCGAAGCGCTTAACGGCACCACGGTGCTGAATACCCTGGCCCTTTCGAAGGGCGCCCATATTCTGAGGGTGCACGATGTGCGTCCCGCTGTCGAAGCAATCCGGCTCCTGCAGCAGTTGCCATTCTAACGCGCCGTCCTTTATTTGCATTCCCCGCCAACACAGGTGTTCAATTACCCTTCCCCCCTTCTCCCTTCTCCCTTCTCCATTCTCCATTCACCCTTCTCCGTTCTCCCTTCTCCGTTCTCCCTTCTCCGTTCTCCCTTCCAACAAAAAAGCCACCCGGTATACCAGGCGGCTTTTATGGTGTGTGTATCAGCTTAGGTAGCTAATTCATTTATTGCTGACCATCGGCCGGTTGGATCAGGGGATTCTGCTTCGGCTGGGGAGCTTTGTCAGAAATATCCACCAGTTCGATATCGAAAATCAGTGCTTCGTTGGGCTGGCCACCGGGACCAGGGCGAGAGCCATAGGCCTGAGAACCGGGGATATAAAGGGTTCCTTTACCACCCTTGGCGAATTGCTTCAGACCATCTTCCCATCCGGCGATCACCTGGCCCTTACCCAGTTGGAAGGTGAAGGGTTCTCTTTCACCGTTCATATTGGACTCAAACTCTTTTCCGGTGGAAAGCAATTTACCCGTGTATTTAACAGAAACATATTTTCCTGAATCAGCCAGTGATCCGGCACCTTTCTCGTCCACTTTTACATAGGTACCATTGCCCACTTTAACGGCGTTGATGCTGTTGGACTTGATGTATTCGTCAACCAAAGCCTGGTCGCGATCTTTCTGAGCAGCCATTTCTTTTTCCTGCATGGCCTGAACTTCCTGTTCTGTTTCCAGAATATCCACCACTCTCATATGCAGATAGAGCTTATCTCCTCTTTTCATGAAGGGAGGCATCATCGGGTTTTGCTTCATCAGGCTGTCCACTTCCTGCACAACGATTACACTGTCGCCTTTGGAAAGGAAGCGAAACACTTCTGCTGCGTTATAAACCGGACCCACACTGTCTACGCGGGCAAATACAGGCATACCACCTTCGGAGCTCATCAGCAGCGAATCGTTGATTTTTTGCGCATAATGTACCTGAAGGAACTGTCCGAGTTTAACCTGCGGGCCGCTGCCTTTTTCTACAATTTTATACGTGATGCCACTGGCTGTCTTACTGTAGTCGGTATTACCACAGGCTGCAAGCATGGTTGCAGCGATTACTGTTGAGAATACAAGCGTTTTTGTCATTTTCTATATCAGTTGAAATTCTGATGCGTGTTCTTTAATTACCTTTTTAAAGGTTCTGACGGTATCTTCTAGGGAAGCACTGCTTCGGCCACCGGCCGCATTAAAATGCCCTCCGCCTTCGAAAAACCGACGGGCAAAGGTATTGACATCTACATTACCCTTGCTCCGGAAGCTCCATTTTCTTTCCTCATCCCGGTCAATACAAATAGCCGCCATTTTTATGCCACCTATGGAGAGCGGGTAGTTTACCAGTCCCTCTGTATCCCCGGTTTTGATATCAAAGCGCAGCAGATCCTGTTTGGATACAAAAATGAGGGCAGTATTGTACTCGTAGAAAACCTCCATCCGGTTTGTCAGCACATGGCCGATAAAGCGCAGGCGGTTCTCGAGAAAATTGTCATAAATCAGTTCATGCACCCGGGTATGTTGCAGTCCGGTTTCCTTGAGGCGTGCGGCCATCAGATGTACATTGGCAGAGGCAGCGGGGAAACGGAAGGACCCGGTATCACCGATGAGTCCGGCATAGAGGCAGGCGGCCACATCCACGGTGAGATGCGCTTCCCATCCGGCATCCAGGATCAGGTCATAGATCATTTCGCAGGTGCTGCTCTTGGTGGTATCGCTGATTCCGTAATGAAAGCTCTCCACAGCCGGTTGCTGATGATGGTCCACCAGTACCTTGGTGGCATTGGCTTTCTCCAGTACCGGTGCCAGGTTTTTGGTTCGGGGCAGGGTGTTGAAATCAAGACAGAAAATCCATTCGGCCTCGTTCACGATGCGTTCGGATTTTTCGCGGGTGATTTCATAATTCAGCACCTTGTCGGCCCCGGGCATCCAGTCGAGGAAAGCCGCCCAGTTGGTGGGAGAAATCACGGTTACGCTATGCCCCAGCGCCGTGAGCACCTGGCTCAGTGCCAGCGAGGATCCCAGGGCATCGGGATCGGGCTTTTGATGGGTGGTTATTACCACCTTAGCCGGCTGAGACAGTTTCGGATAAATATGATGTACAGGTTGCATAAAGCCGGGCAAATGTATGGAAAAATAGCTACCTTTGCGCCCCAAAGAGCAAGTATATATGAGTAACAGAACTTTTACCATGATTAAACCCGATGCCATGAAAAATGGTCATGCGGGCGCAATCCTGGATCGTATTATCAAAGAAGGATACCGACTGGTGGCACTGAAACTGACCCAACTGAGCCGTGAAAAAGCAGGAGAATTTTATGCCGTGCATAAAGAGCGTCCCTTCTACGGAGAACTGGTTGAGTTCATGAGCAGCGGTCCCATTATCGCCGCTATTCTGGAAAAAGAAAACGCTGTGGCTTCTTTCCGTGCCCTGATCGGTGCTACTGATCCGGCTAAAGCGGAAGAAGGTACCATCCGCAAACTCTTCGCTACCTCCTTGGGTGAAAATGCCATCCATGGTAGCGACAGCGATGAAAATGCAGCGATTGAAGGTGCATTCTTCTTCAGCGGTCTGGAGCAAGTTGCCAAATAATCTGACCAGCTTACAATAAATCAGGGCGATCTGCGGATCGCCCTTTTTTTGTTAGATAAGTTCCCTTATAAACTCACCGTTCGACCCAGGCTTACCGCCTGCATGATCGGCCGCACGGTATAGCCCGCCTTTCGGAGCAGACTCAACACTCCTTTCTCCCCGGGCAGATGCGCCGCCCCCACCGCAAAGAGTACCGACTGATTTTTCATGGCCTCTTCCATTGCCGCAATCCATTTGGCATTTCTTCCATAGAGAAAGAGATCCAGATAACCACTCACGCCCCCTTCCTCCTGAATGGTCAACTGCTCAATCTGATCCAAATCCTGCATGCGATAGATCTGCAACATTTTATTGGCAAAGCTGTCCTGTTTGGCTTCCTCGCGGATCGTCTTCACCAGCTCCTTTGCCTGTTCCTCATAGGGAATGCTGTCGAACACACTGGCCTGGAAAGCGATGGATTCGAGTCCCTTTATTTCTTTACCCTGCTTTTTCGCCTGACGCATGATCAGCTCCTCCATTCCGTTTTTGGTTTCGCAGGCCATTTTGGATTCACTGAGCATGGCTGCCACAAAATAGGGCTTGAAGGTTTCCATCATGCTCAGGGGAAGCATGGTTCTGGTTTTGGCGAAATATTCCTTCACTTGTGCATATTCCTCCGGACTCAGAAGATCTGCCAGCTTTTTATTGTCCTTCATCCGGATATAACGGAAGATACCCAGCAACTCACCAGGATTGTCCATATCGATTTCGAAATAGACTTCGTCGGATTGCCCGATGGCAGCCAGCAGACTATCGGTCATCATCTGATCCGCATCGCATAAAAGGTGCATGGTGCCGAACACATAGGAGGATTTGGTCAGGTCGTTCCCCGACACCTCCCATAATAAGGTTTTGGGCTGCTGGGCTATCAGGGGCAGCCAGTGAAAAAGAAAACCCAAAAAGACCAGTGATATTCTTGTGCTCATGATTAATAAATATTACGGGGACAATCAAGCTGCCGCCCGATGGGTTTACCGGAATAACCACGGGATATGCCTGTACCCAGTCTGAACAAGATAGTGATACCCTGAAAATAATACCAATCTTTGTATTCCGGTCCGCCTCTTACACGACCTGTTGGATAAACGGGACTGGGGTTCTGCTTGAGTTCATCCCCGCGATAAGCCATCTCCACGGCCAGCGGTCCCCTGGCTGCAAGCAGAAGATCCGGATCGGCATAGGTCGTGCTCACATCGTCCAGATAGTCGGTAAAGGTTTTGCGCAAGCTCACTTCATAACCCAATGTAACGAGCTCGTTTAACCGAAACTGGATACCACCGCCAAAAGGAATAACAATGCCCACGCGATTATACATTTTGCGGTCGGGGTATGCATCCAGTCCCTGTCCCTCTGTGCCCAGCGGTTGCAGGTAAATTTTGTTTCCGAGTGTATCATAGGAATAGGGATCGAATCCAAACAATCCTATACCCGCTGCCAGATAAGGCGTAAATCGTTTTTCCTCCAGGTTCATAAACCGGTACAGTACCTGCAGGTTTCCTTCCAGTATTTGTGATTTGAAATTGAGGTTTCGAAAACGGAAGCCGGGGTCATCATTAAAACGATCATCCGCCGCAATACGGGCGTAATTGATCATCCCCCTTAAAGCAAAACGCTTCGATAAATCATATTGTGCCCCCAGCCCGAAGGCAACCTGCGCCTGCTGGGTGGTGAATCGTTTTTCCTGCAGATCTCCCTGGTAGTTGGCCAGGCCCCCGAAACCCGCCAGCTGCCATTGGGCCAGCAGGCTAAAGGGTAAGCTTATCCCTATTGTTAACAGAATTTTCCGCATAAATCACTTTGAGTGAATAAGGAGTACAAGTTTTAAGCCAGTCTCTATCCGTTTTATCACCCAAAATTAACGGTATATATGTGTGGGGATTGTTATCAGGGAAACAAATTGGGAGGAACGGGGAACGGGGAAGGGATCTCCCTCCTCCATTCTCCTTTCTCCCCTATGAATTAGTAACCCAGAATCTTGAGCATACTTTGAGCGGATTGCTCTTTGGCATATACCCAGTCGACCAGCTTACCGTTTTTATCATGTCCCACTATAATATGCTTGGGCGATGGAATCATACAGTGCTTGATACCACCATAACCGCTGATCTGATCCTGATAGGCTCCGGTATGGAAGAAACCAAGATAGAGCGGTTCGCCGGTTCCCAGCTTGGGCAGGAACACTTCGTTGATATGTTCTTCTGAATCGTAGTAATCGTGACTATCGCAGGTTATACCTCCCAGAACCACCCGCTGATATTCCTCATCCCATTTATTGATGGGCAGCAGCAGGAATCGCTCGCCGATTCCCCAGGTATCGGGTAGTGTAGTAATGAAGGAGGAATCGATCATATACCAGATCTCGCGGTCGTTTTGGGTTTTCTGTGCAACCACGGAATAGATATGCGCCATGCTTTCCCCTACGGTATAGGAACCGAATTCTGTATAGATATTGGGCATGGGCACTTTGGCTTTTTTACAGGCTGCCTTGATATTACTCACGATTTCATTGATCATAAACTGATAGTCATAATCGAAACCGAGTGAGTGTTTGATCGGGAAACCGCCGCCGATATTGATGCTGTCGAGTTCGGGACAGATTTTCTTCAGCTGGCAGTACAGGTTGATCACCTTGTTCAGTTCCGACCAGTAATAAATATCATCCTTAATCCCCTTGTTCAGGAATATATGCAGCATTTTCAGCTGGAATTTGTTTTCGTAGCCTTCGATCTGGTCTACATAAAATTCCAGGATATCTTTTGCGCGAATACCCAGGCGGGAGGTATAGAAGGGGAAACTCGGCTCCTCTTCCGCTGCCACGCGGATACCCAGTTTAAAGGGCGCGCGCACCGATTTGCGGTAATCGTCGAGTTCGTTCACGTTATCCAACACGGGAATCACGTTTTTGAAACCGCTGTTGATCAGTCCCGCAATGCGCTTGGTATAGGTCTTTTGTTTGAATCCGTTACAAATAATGAAGGTATCCTTGGTGATCTTTTTCTTCGCGTAGAGTTTCTTGATGATTTCGATATCGTACGCGTAGGAAGTCTCCAGATGGATATTATGCTTCAACGCTTCTTCCACCACAAAAGAGAAGTGTGAACTCTTGGTGCAATAACAGTAAAAATATTCGCCCTCATACTTGTGCTTTTTGAAAGCCGTGGCGAACATTTGCTTAGCCTTATTGATCTGCATTCCTATCTTCGGCAGGTAGGTCAGCTTCATAGGGGTTCCATACTTGTCGATCAATGCTTTCAGATTAAGGCCATTGAATTGCAGGTAATCGTCTTTTACCTCAAAACCTTCCTGGGGGAAATTGAAGGTTTGGTCTACCAGGTCGAAGTAGGTATTGTTCATCTAACGGAAAAAGTGATTATTTGGGTGATTCATATAAGGTACAAACCTATTGAAAATCGCGAATTAATTCGCAACAAATAAAAAAACCGGTCCTGTACGGAACCGGTTTAGAATATGGATGTAGTTGGACATTATTTTACGGATGCAACCAGGGCCTTGAAAGACTCAGGGTTATTCATGGCCAGGTCTGCCAACACTTTACGATCCAGTGTAATTCCTTTCTCATTCAGTTTGTGAATGAAAACGGAATAGGTCAGGCCTTCTTCGCGAACTGCTGCGTTGATACGGGCAATCCAGAGAGCGCGGTATTCACGCTTTTTGAGTTTACGACCTACATAACTGTAAGTCATACCTTTTTCAACCAGGTTTTTCGCTACGGTGTAAACATTCTTACGTTTACCGTAATATCCTTTTGCTTGGTTAAGGATTCTTTTTCTGCGAGCTCTAGAAGCTACGGCGTTAACTGAACGAGGCATATGCTAATAAGTTTAAATTTGGTGATTAAATAGGATTATTTAAGACCCAGCAGACGTTGAACAAAGAACATATTGGATTTTGCTACAACGCCGTCTTTGCGCATGCCTCTTTTCCGTTTAGTTGATTTTTTGGTCAGGATGTGACGCTTGAATGATTTCTGGTGGGTGATCTTACCTGTTGCTGTCACCTTGAAGCGCTTCTTCGCGCTTGAATTGGTTTTTACCTTTGGCATTTTTTGATAACTTATCAAAGTTACGCCCTGCTGGCGCCCCACACCGGTGGAGACTTATGGAGCCATTTGGGCAATCCCGCCATGTTGCCATGACGTCCCTGAGGGAGCGCAAAGGTAAATCAGTTTCCTGAAATAACCAACGGTATCGTCTTTTTTTGGCCGCTGGTTTGGATCCGTAGCCAGTAAACCCCGCCTGGTTTTCCCGAAGTAAGCCCCGAGAGATTG
>DATCJQ010000493.1:0-3241 GCA_036562745.1 Flavihumibacter sp. | reverse complement strand
AAGCAAAGAATGCCTTGCCCTGGTTGGTCTCGGTAAACTCGTTCACAAATCGCTGCAGATAGGGATCGGAAGCGATCATAAACGTAGTGATCGGAATTTTCAACTTCTTGCATTGTGCGGCAAGATTCAGGCAGCGGGTCGTGATCTTCCTGTCCAGGCCAAAACTGTTTTTATAATATTTCCGGCCGATTTTAAGACAGGTGGGCTTTCCGTCGGTAATCATGAAAATCTGTTTATTGGGATTGCGCCGGCGACGCAGAATATCCATGGCCAGTTCCAATCCTGCCACGGTATTGGTGTGATAGGGTCCCACCTGTAAATAGGGCAGATCCTTTATCTCCACCGGCCAGGCATCATTGCCGAACACCACAATATCGAGCGTGTCTTTCGGATAACGTGTGGTAATCAGTTCACTCAATGCCATCGCCACTTTTTTGGCCGGTGTGATCCGATCCTCTCCATACAGAATCATGGAGTGGGAGATATCGATCATCAGCACTGTGGAGGTCTGGGTTTTGAAATCGGTCTCGCGGATCTGCAGATCATCTTCTCTTAATTGAAAGGATTCGATACCGTGATTGATCTGCGCGTTCCGGATACTCTCGGTGAAATCGATCTGCTCCAGCATATCGCCAAACTGAAAGGGACGGGTTTCCGGATTGATTTCATCCCCCAATCCGGGTTTGAACGTCGGGTGATTCCCCTGCTTTGTTTTCTTGAGTTTGCCGAAGATTTCCTCCAGCGATTTTTTGCGGATGCCCTGTTCGGTTTTGGAGGTTATGCGGATCTCGCCGGTGGCAGGGTTTTCATCGATATAGCCCCTGGCTTTGAGGTCTTCAATAAAATCGCCCATCCCGTAATCGGGATTGGTGAGTTCATACTGCCGGTCGAGCTGGTTCAGCCATTGAAGGGCTTCGGCCACATCGCCGTTGGTATAGGTAAGCAATTGGATAAACAGGTCGAATAAGGTTTCAAAGGTGGTTTTCCCTTCTTCATCGGGCCTGAATCCTTTAAATACGAATCCTTTCATAAAATCATTCCTCCACAACCATAATTTACAATTAAAATGAATACCGCCGCCGTAAATACTAACAAATCTGTGCCACGATGGTTTAAGCCTCCAAATGGGGTAAAAAAAAGAGGCTGCCCCCCCAGGAACAGCCTCTGCATCATTCGGATCAACCGATTATTTATTACCACTATCCGCGGGAACTGCTCCCGATTCCACTGAAGGTTGGAGTGTGGTTCCTGTTTTATAGTTGTTATCGAGCATATCCAGCATTTGCAGGAGTTGCTGGGCTCCGACAATTTCCATTCTCATGCCTTCCTGTTTGCGCTCGGGCAGGGATGAATAATAGCGCAACTGCTGTTCGAAGTCCTTGCGAAGTGCTTTGGATACTTTTTCAGCCAGTTCCTTATGTTCGGCCTTGTAGGCTGCTTCGAGGAAACGGAAGGAGAAATAGTTGTGCTGGTTGCTCCGGCTAACCATCGCGTAAGGCATATTGCTTTCCAGGATGCCTTTGTCGGCCAGTTCCAGGATCTCGCGGGCCTCCGCTTTTTTACCCTCGTCGGCCAGCGCACCGGCTGCATCTGCATAAGCTGCCCGGATGGTGTTCAGATGGCGACGGTTTTCCTCGTCGAAATAAACACCCTCAATATCGGCACTACCAAAGCCGAATTTAGTCTTCAGCTTGTCCACCATCCACTCGGTGTTGATACCCTTGTTGTTGGCAACGGGCACCAGGCGATAGGTGAGACCGTCTTTCCGTACAAAATTGCCGAATCCGAGCTCCGAAGCTGTATAGGGCGCCGTGAAGCAGATCGGACGCTTCCATTTATTGGCTGCGATGATATTCAGAATTGCCAGATCATTCTTCAGCAGGGTATTCCGTTTTTCCGGGATGATCACCGGCATGGCTTTCACCACACTGTCGTCGGCATTCACCAGTCCGCTTGCCCGAACCTGTTCTTCATCCACCGGCACCAGGAATTTCTTCGCAGGCAGATAGTTGATCTGCTCCCCACCGGTAAGTGTAACCTTAAAGGCCGGATCATCGCTGCCCACCACGTTTTTCATTACGTCGTAGAGATCATAGAAACGCTCCTGGTTTACATCGGGACGCGGATTATAGATCACATAATCACGTCTGCGGCCACGGATCTGCTCTTCAGACCAGATCACATCGATGGGATCGCTTTCGTTGATTTTATAACGAAGCTGGTTGATGTACCAGTCGATACCCAGAAGGCTATTGTTCACCACGCGGATATCCGGACGGATGCCTTCCACTTCCTGGGCGTACCAGAGCGGATAGGTATCGTTATCACCATAGGTAAAGAGAATGGCGTTCGGCGGACAGCTTTCCAGGTAATCCTTAGCCAGATCGCGGGCCAGCACTTTTTTGCTGCGGTCGTGGTCATCCCATTCCTGGAAGCCCATGAGTACGGGAACGGCCAGCAGACAAACAATGGCGGAAGCCCAGTTGGCAACAGGTTCTTTGGCCTTGCGTAAAAGCCATTCACGCACTTGCAGCAGACCCAGACCGATCCAAATCGCAAAGGCATAGAAAGATCCCACGTACGCATAGTCACGCTCACGGGGCTGGTTACCCGCCTGGTTGAGGTACAACACAATGGCGATACCGGTAAAGAAGAATAACAATCCCACCACAATAAAATCGCGACGATTGGCAAAGAACTGGTACATCATACCGAGAATGCCAAGAATCAGCGGCAGGAAATAAAGTTTGTTATTGGCCTTGTTGTTTTTGATGCTGTCGGGCAGGGTGGACTGATCGCCCAGGCGAATATTATCGATAAAGGGTATGCCCGAAATCCAGTTACCATCGCGCACGTTACGGGGTGCGAATCCCTGGATATCATTTTGTTTACCCGCGAAATTCCACATGAAATAACGCCAGTACATCCAGTTCATCTGGTAACCCAGGAAAAAGCTTACGTTATGCATCATATTGGGTTTTTCGCCATCAGCGAGACCCAGCCAGTCGCGGTAGAAATCGGCATGCCCCTGATCATTGCTCGCATCCCACACGCGGGGGAAGAGCATCATGTCTTCGGCAGCATACACGGGTTTGATATCGTATCCTACTTCTTCGTAGCGATCCTTACCCTTGGAATATTTTTTCTTGGTTTCCTTGTAATCGATAGGCGAGGCGGTGAATACCTGTCCGTATAGCAGGGGGAAATCACCATATTGATCACGTCCCAGATAACCTACGAG
>DATCJQ010000491.1:0-4635 GCA_036562745.1 Flavihumibacter sp. | reverse complement strand
CAGCAACACCATGCGACGGGTATCACCATTGAGAAATGCCCCGCTTTGCTGCAGGGGAACAGGTTGCAGGGTCCTGTCCTTCCATTGAAGGAGCTGTCCGTAACTGGCATCGGTTTGACCGAAGGTTACGCGATACGCTTCAAAATTGCCGGCGATATAGAGATCTGTTTTCCCATCTGCATTAAAATCAAGCGGAATGGCGGTATTCAGCGAAGAGAACTGCGCCTCCAGGGGCAGCGCCTCGAAACGCCAGGACTGATTCCCCTCATTCCAGAGAATGCCCGACTGCAGATTGTTCACCAGGTGGCGGGTCATTTTTTTCTGCCGTGCAGGCGGAATGATTTCCAGCACGGTTTTATCTGCATAATCCTTGTAATACACGAATTTTTTGCGCAGCGGCACCACCTGTTCCAGCAATTCATCTCGCGAAGCAGCCGGATAGGATTTCCCACCGATATAATACGTGAGAATGGGATCCAGGGTTCCGTTCTGGTCAATATCCGTGGTATAAAGCTCCATCGGCTCCTTTTCATTCACTTTAAAGGGAAGATTGAGCCCTGCATTTCCCAACACCAAATCGATATCACCATCACCATCGATGTCGGCCGGTGTAACGGATCGCCACCACCCGTTCATTGCGGAAGGCAATTGAACAGTACCGGGGCTCAGGGTACCTTTATTGTTGGCAATGATCTGCACCGGCATCCAGTCGCCGGCCAGGATCAGCTCCGGGTAACCATCACCGTTAATATCTGCCCAGGCAGCAGCAGTTACGGCACCTGGCGTCATGAGAAAGGGATATTGATCGGTGATATCCGTAAACTTTACGGATCCGGTTTTGGAATCATTTCTCAGCAGGTAAGATCGCGCGGCTGTGGGGAAAGCACCGGGTACATACATCCCTCCCACCCAGATATCCAGGTCGCCATCCCTGTCGAAATCCGCAATGGCAAGTGCAAGTTTTGAATGCAGCATCACGGGCAGCGCATCGGTCGATCTGGCGAAATTTCCTTTTCCATCGTTGATGTATAAACGATCCTGATACTCGGGCGCATCGGCATCATATTCATTTCCCCCGCTCACCACATAGAGGTCCAGATCGCCATCGCCATCGGCATCGAAAAACTGCGCCTGAACATCCTCGCTAGCCGCATCAGCAGCCCAGGGGCCCGCTGATTTTTCAAAACGATTATTTGCTTTCTGAATAAATAGCTGCGCTGGTTGACCGATAGCACCGCCAATGAAAACATCATCCAATCCATCACCGTTCACGTCACCACCGGCCAGTGCAGGTCCCATTCGCGACAGCATATAAGGCAGCAGGGTTTCACCTTTGAAATCCACGAAATCGTTCTCCTTATGACGGTAATGGATACCCGAATATGGAGTGATATCTTCCAGCAGTTTCCTGACAGGAAGTGCGATGGGTGCCGGAGCTTTTTTCAGATCCGTGGGCTGTTCAATTTTAATTTCCTTATTCAGCTTAACAGAGGTCAGAACCGAGAAAGTCTGGTCTGGCCAGCGAACACGAATGGTATCAACCTTCACGCCGTCGGGTATGCCAAACACCAGCCGGTTGGTTTGCGTCGACTGATACCCGCGTACGGGAAAAAGTTCCTGTACCTGCCGCAGTCCGTTACTGCATACCAGTTCCACCCGCGACCCGATCGCAAATGTATTGGGACTCTTACCCTGCAAACTGACGGTCACAAAATTTGAATTATGCAGTTCGCGGGCACGGTTTTCAAAAAGCTGAACCGGATCGTTATTGTTCACAATCACCATATCCAGATCCCCGTCGTTATCCAGATCAGCATACACGGCGGCATTGGAAATAACGGGACGATCAATCCCCCATTCGCGACTCACATTCGAAAAACTGAAATTGCCATTATTCCGGAAGAGATAGTTATATATTTTATTGGAAGGCATTTGCTGCACCAGATCATGGGTCTGGAACTCCCTGCTCCCCTTTTTGGCGGCTTCGATCCTCGCAGCGGCTACCGTATATTTCATGAAATCCATATCGGTGTAGTCGCGCAGATAACCGTTGGTAACCAGTGCATCCTTCCAGCCGTCGAGATCGAAATCGGCAAACAGTCCTGCCCAGCTCCAGTCGGTATTCGAGATCCCCGCGAGCTGTCCGATTTCTGAGAATCGCAGTTGACCGTTCTGATCAAAGCCCTGATTTAGCTGCAGCATATTCCGCATCTGCTGTTTGTAGTAACCGCTATCCCAGAGAAGATGATACTGATCGTATTCATCCGGTCCCTTCAGCATTTTCTGCCGGTGATTATCTTCAGGCAGCATGTCCAGCGTGAAGATATCGGGCCAGCCATCGTTATTGATATCGGCAATATCGGCACCCATGGAATACTTGGATATATGAGCCATGGATTTTTCAATCTGTTCGGAAAATGTGCCGTTTTTGTTGTTGATATAGAGACAGTCCTTTTCGGTATAATCGCTGGTGGTATACAGGTCGGGCCAACCATCATTGTTGAGGTCACTAACGGTTACGCTCAGGCCAAAATTCAATGCATGGTTAATAATACCGGCCTTCAGGGTAACATCTTCAAAATGGTTGCCGTTGTTACGGAAAAGGCGGTTTCCAAATCCCATGTGCGGAGTAGACCTTGTTTTCCGCGTATTCAACATCGGGTTGTACGTGTGATTGGAATGATTCAGGAGGAACATATCCAGATCACCATCCAGATCATAATCGAAGAAAACTGCCTGGGTGGATTGTGTTCCCGGTGCGTCCAGTCCGTACTCTGCCGCCGCTTCCCGGAAACGGAGTTGTCCGTTCTGAACACCCAGATTGATAAAGAGTTCGTTGCGCAGTTGCAGTGAATCGGTATATTTCCCCGAATGGCAGACATAGATATCGGGCCATCCGTCGCCATTCACATCGGCGATACTTACACCGCTCGACCAGGTTCCGTTTCCGGCCACACCGGCAGCGGTGGTTACGTCTTCAAATTTTATTCCGCCGCGATTGAGGAAGAGTTTATTGGGCACCTGATTTCCGGAGAAAAAAAGGTCTTCCAGACCATCGCGATTGAAGTCCGCCACACCTACCCCCGAACCATTGTAGAGGTATTCGTAGCGAAAAACATGCAGACTATCTGTTTCGGTTACCTGATTCGTGAAATGCAATCCGCTTTGCTGCGGCATGATTTCGCGAAATAAAGCAGGTTTGGTTTGAGCAGTTGTTGGTTTAGTGGTTAACAGCAGTGCAAAGAAAGCCGTTCCCGCACTTAATAAGATTTTCACGGCAAGTAATATTATTCCAGTTTTATTTTTTCATCTCCGTTTTTATAGGGTGTAAAAATCATCATCAGCGTCATCATCTCGTCGGTCGTTTTCATATCGCCCTGGGAGAAGATGGTCTTAGGCGGATTATTCGGATTAAAGGGATTATCGGCTGTGTTATCGTATTCACCTTCGATACGCACAATCGATCCCTTGGGAATTTTCACCGGTGATTTAAACTGATAAATCTCCTGCCAGCGGAAATCCCACTCGGGTATATGCACCAGCCGGATGGTATCTCCGCCCGGAGCAATGGCATAGGCTTTAAAGGATTTACCGATCAGGTGCATATGCGGCCATACGTGCAGGATCGACTGATCTTCGTTGGGGTTGGTGACCTCCAGGGTGAATTTTTGTTTCTCGTTGGCCTTTACGTAGAAAATGGGTTCGATCTGTCTTTCACCAATTCCGCCTGAACCGAAGCTAACGACCTTTACGGGGCGTTTAACCGGCGTTTTCTTGAAGAACAGGTTCACCCCGCCCTTGAACTCCTCTCCTTCCGGCAAGGGGCTGAAATGCACGGTCATAAGGATCACACCCCGTTTGGGGAGAATCCATCCAAAATCATTGGGATACGCTTCATAGCGGGCGCCGGGAATCCATCCGCCATAATAAGTGATGGATTTGCGATAAGGCTGGTACTGATCGAATTTGCGACGATCATCAAAGGTTAGATCGATCAGTTTATCTGTTTTATAGATATCGATGTTATCGTTCAGCACCGGGTGAATGGCGTAGTTCACGTGGTGCACCAGTTTCTTGTTGTTGGCGACAAACTCAATGGCTTCTATGTTGAATGAATCCTTCAATTCGAAGGGAAGTTTGAAAATCACAAACTGTTCGATATTACCACCGGTTACCATAAAAGGTTCGTCCATGGTAAGGGTGAGGTCCGGTGCACGATGGTATACGGTTCCTGAAACTACCGGGGCCTTGGGTGCTTTATTGGTTTTGGATGGCTTGCCCTGGGGAGCACCACTATCCACCCAGCGCACGATTTTTGAAATATCTTCTTTTGAAAGCGAGCGATCGTTGGCGAAATGCACATAGCTGTTGTCGGCTTTCCAGGGCGGCATGTATCCGCTTTGTACCACTTCTTTGATGAATTTGGCACGTTTGGCCACGTCCTGATAATTCAGGAGGGTAAACGGACCGGCTTCACCCGGTTTATGACAAGGGGTACAGTTTTGGGTGATGATGGGTTCGATATCCTCTTCATAGGTCAGCGACTGACCGAAGGAGTAAGTCTGACCTATCAGCAATGTTGCACAGAATATGATTGCCTTTCTAAACATGTGTGAACAGGAATTAAAAATCATT
>DATCJQ010000485.1:0-3453 GCA_036562745.1 Flavihumibacter sp. | reverse complement strand
TCGTAAGATCAAACAGATCCTACTCGAATGGAAAAAGACCGACGATAAGGAGAAAGTAATGAAATCCATGTTCGCCCTGCTCTTCAAAAAAGATGAGACCAAAGTGGTGAACAAGCTGCAGAAAAAAATCGAGTCCAAATTCGATGAGGTGGCGGGCGAAATCCAGGTAGGCAGCAAAGTCAAAATGAAACGCAATCACCAGGTGGGAGAGGTCATAGAACTGCGGGGCAAGCGTGCCGTGGTGAAAATAGGACTCCTGCCCATGCAGGTCGAACTGAAAGACCTCGTCATGGTGAAAGAGAAGGAAAATAAGCCGGCCAGCTAACCGAACCGCTTACGAGTGGATATAGGACTGCAGGTGCGAAATGGTTTCCTGATGCTGTGCAATCACTGCCTTAATTACGTCATTGATGGAAATGATGCCTACCAGATAATCCTGATTAAATACAGGGAGGTAACGGATATTGTTCTCCGACATCAGTTGCATACATTCTTCGATAGTGGTATCCGGATGGATATGAGGCAGTTCTGCAGACAGGATATCATTCACGGTTAAATCGGTGGATGATTTCCCTTTCAGGATCACCTTCCGCGCATAATCGCGTTCCGTCATAATGCCATGGTATTTTCCCTCGGCATCAATCACCAGGATGGAGCCTATATTGTGATCACTCATGATTTTGAGTGCATCAAGTACGGTGGTATTGGGTACCACGCTCACCAGGTGCCTGTTTTTCCGGGCAAGGATGTCTGCAACTTTTTTCATACCGAAGCTTTTGGGTTTCCTCTTAAGATACAATTTATTTCCGAAAAAGCGAAAACGGGCCAGTCCTTATCTTTACCAATCAACCGAAACGGCGAATGATGAATGCAGAGCAGCAACGACTAGCTGACCCGGCCTGGAAGAAATGGGGACCTTATGTGTCTGATCGTCAATGGGCTACAGTTCGTGAGGATTATAGCGAAGACGGCAATACCTGGGAATATGTTACCTACGATATGGCAAGATCTTATGCCTATCGCTGGGGCGAGGACGGTATCGGCGGAATCAGCGATAAAAACCAGTATCTCTGTTTCTCGGTAGCGCTCTGGAATAAAAAGGATCCCTGGATTAAGGAGCGTTTATTCGGATTAACCGGTCCGCGGGGCAACCATGGCGAGGATGTGAAGGAGTTGTATTATTATCTTGATTCCACCCCCACGCATTCTTACATGAAGATGCTGTACAAATACCCGCAGCAACCCTTTCCTTATGATCAGCTATATGCGGAAAACGATCGCCGCAGCAGGGAAGAACCGGAATACGAACTGCTTGATACCGGCGTGTTCGACAAGGGCGATTATTTCGATGTGTTTATTGAATATGCGAAGGGTGATCCCGATGATATTCTGATCAAAATTTCCATTGCCAATCGTCATACCGAAGCAGCATCCATTTCCGTGCTGCCCACGATCTGGTTCCGGAATACCTGGGCCTGGGGCCGCGATGATTATCGCCCCGAGCTATATGCCGAGGGTTCGAATATCGTTGCCGAACATCATAAGCTGGGACTTTATCATCTGTATTGCAACGGAAATCCCGAACTGCTTTTTTGCGAGAATGAAACCAATACCAAAAGACTCTATGGAAGAAAGGGGATTCAGCCAATAGCCAAGGATGGAATCAATGATTATATCGTGCAACGCAAGCGTACGGTTCTGAACAAGAATAAACGGGGAACCAAGGCGGCTGCTCATTATAACCTGACAGTGCAAGGCGGGGAGACCATCACCCTGCAGTTGCGCCTTACGAAAGAAGCACTGGATTACCCCTTTCAGCATTTTGATTCCATTTTCTGGCAACGTATGGCCGATGCCGATGCCTTTTATGCCGAGAAGCAGAAAGTGGTGGTATCGGAGGAAGATCGCATGATCCAGCGTCAGGCATTTGCAGGTATGCTTTGGAGTAAGCAGTTCTATTATTACGATGTGGATCAATGGCTGAATGGGGATCCCAACCGTCCGGCGCCCAGGCATCGTCCCTGGGATCGTAACCGCGAATGGACCCATCTCAACAATGCCGATATCATTTCCATGCCCGATAAATGGGAATACCCCTGGTATGCTGCCTGGGATCTGGCATTTCACTGTATTCCGCTGGCCTATCTGGACGCTTCTTTCGCCAAAGAACAGTTGAGTTTGCTTACCAAGGAATGGTATATGCATCCCAACGGGCAGTTTCCGGCCTATGAATGGAATTTTGGCGATGTGAATCCGCCCGTGCATGCCTGGGCCACCTGGCGGGTGTATGAGATCGATAAGCTCAATAATAACGGGAAGGGCGATCTGCCTTTCCTGGAGTCGATGTATCACAAACTGCTGCTGAATTTCACCTGGTGGGTGAACCGGAAAGACCACGATGGCAACAATATCTTCCAGGGCGGATTCCTAGGTCTTGATAATATCGGGGTTTTCGACCGGAGCGCACCCCTGCCCGGAGGCGGTCATCTCGAACAAAGCGATGGTACCAGCTGGATGGCCATGTACTGCCTGAACCTGCTGCGCATTAGCCTGGAGCTGGCCTGTCATAACCACGTGTACTCCGATATGGCCACCAAGTTCTTTGAGCATTTTGTGTATATCGCCAAAGCCATGACCAGTTTTGGTGAAAAGGGGCATGGTCTGTGGGATGAAGACGATCAGTTTTTCTATGATATTTTCAAAAAGCCCGATGGTACCGAGCATAAACTCAGAGTGCGATCCATGGTGGGCATCATCCCGCTTTTTGCGGTGGAAGTAATAGAACACGAAGTGTTTCAGCAGACCCCGGAATTTGTGCAGCGACTGGAATGGTTTCTCCGGCATAAATCCTCCTACGCGTCTGTGGTGTCGGAATGGTCGAGTCAGTTGTCCAATTCCAAGCACCTGCTTTCGCTGATCCGCGCCGATAAACTGGTGGCGATCCTGACGCGATTGCTGGATGAATCGGAATTCCTGAGCGATTACGGTGTGCGGGCACTGTCGAAATACCATGAAGCGCATCCCTATCAGATTTATATCGATGGCAATAGTTTCGGGGTGAAATACCTGCCTGCGGAATCGGATAGTTCCATGTTCGGTGGCAATTCCAACTGGCGCGGACCGATCTGGTTCCCCCTCAACTACCTGCTGATTGAGTCACTTCAACGTTATCACTATTATTATGGCGATGCGCTGAAAGTGGAATACCCGACGGGTAGCGGCCGGTATTTCACACTCGATGAAGTGGCGGATGAACTGTCGAAACGCTTGCTGAAAATCTTCCGGGCCGATGAAAACGGAAGACGGGCGGTGTTTGGTGACAATGAGCTCTTGCAAAAAGACCCGCATTTCCGGAACTATATCCTTTTCTATGAATATTTTCATGGAGATAATGGCCGGGGCGTGGGGGCATCGCATCAGACCGGGTGGACGGGATTGGTGTCGAAGTTGCTG
>DATCJQ010000476.1:0-10836 GCA_036562745.1 Flavihumibacter sp. | reverse complement strand
CCCTGGTATCCCAGAGCGCCAGTCCGTCGTGGTGTTTGGTGGTGATCACCGCATATCTTGCACCGCTTTCCTTGATCAGTGCAGCCCATTCTTCGGGATTGTACTTACTCGCCGTGAATCCCTTCATCTGCTTCATGTAATCGGCATGACTGATCTTCCTGTTATGGAAACTCCAGCTTTCATCCACCCCGTTCACAGCATACATGCCATAATGTATGAAGATGCCCAGCTTGGCATCGCCAAACCACTTCATTTTCGCTGTATCACCTCCGGGTTGTAATTGCTGATCCGTGAGACCGGTAACCCCGGTTTGGGCCATCGATGCAACAGAGAAACCACTTGCCAGGAGAAAACAAAGACTGCCTTTTATCCAGATACGATTTTTCATACGCTATAGATTCGGCAGCGAAAATAACCCCAAAGCATACTGGCACCAAATTGAAGGGATTAAATCCATTCTGGCAGCATCGCTCACAAGAAGTACAAACTGGATCAGGTTCCGAATCCCAAACGCCGTTCCATGGAAGTACTCAATGCCGGCAAGCGGCGGCGTTCCACCAGAAAGCTTGTTAACTGCGCGATTTCGCGGAAGATGGAATGTTTTTCCACTGCCCCTCTGAGGTATTCCTTGCCGGTGCTTCCTCCTGTTCCCACCCGCGTGCCGATGATCCGGTGCACCATATTCATGTGGCGATAACGCCAGGTACTGAGCTGCTCGTCCACTTCCAGCAATACATTCAGCAACTGGAAAGGCAATTGAAGGAGGGGATATCCGCGGTAAAGCATAATAAATAAGGCAGCCCGACAGGCACGCGGCGATAAAGCACGATCTGCCAGCAGCGGAGAGGCACTCTCCGTTTCCTTCCATCCGAATACGGAAGCAAAAAGGCCCCAGTTCCCCTGTTCATTTTCGGTTAGACTTGACTGATATACCGATGCATATTCGGGGAACCAGTCGGGCGCTTCGTCGAGGAAGGGCATGCGTTCCAGCCATAGGTTCAGCAGCGTTAACAAGGGCAGTTCCGCTTCCGCTTTTTTGATCAGCTCTACCTGCTCCGGACGCAGCTGTGAGATATAGTATTCCTGTCCGTGCCGTTGCCGGAAAGAGAGTCCCAGCCGGGCTTCCAGAATCTTGAACTGCCAGCTCTGAAACCCGGAGGCCGGTCGCAGCATATCCCGGAAATCTAGAAAATCCATGGGGGTCATGGTTTCCATCACATCGATCTGCTGCACCAATAGTTTTAGGATGGTAACAGTACGCTGCAGTCGATGCACCACGGTTTGCAGTTCAGGCGAATTATCGTTCAGCGCGGGCTGCTTCATGATGGCATTCACCGATTCCACCTCGTACAAAATCTGCTTAAACCATAGTTCATAGGCCTGGTGGATGATGATAAACAGCATCTCATCATGGGCCGGCTGTAGTCTCAACTCACTCTCCGGTTGCTGCGCTCCCAGAATTTTATCCAGCTGGAGATAATCGGAATAGTGAACCTGTTTCATAGATAAAGTTTGGCAATACAATCTTATTATGGCAATCCTTCCTGGGGCGATCCGCATAAAGCCCGGGCTATGTCGGAAGATCAGCCCTTAAACTCGTAGCCGATATCGCGACGATAGTACATTCCCTCGAAGGAAATCCCCTCGAGCACTTTCATCGATTTGGATACTGAATCACTTACAGAACTGCCATATGATGTTACACAGAGTACCCGTCCGCCGCTGGTGAGGATCTGTCCACCTTTGGCGGCCGTTCCCGCGTGGAAGACAAGGCTGTCGGCAGACTGGTTGGTATCGAGTCCGCTGATCGCTTTTCCCCGGGCATAGTCGCCGGGATACCCACCGCTTACCGCCATTACCGTACAGGCGAAGCGGGGATCATGTTGCACCTGCACTTTGTCCAGCTCCTGGCGGGCGGTGGCCAGCATCAGTTCGGCCAGATCGTTTTGCAGTCGGGGCATCACCACCTCGGTTTCGGGGTCGCCCATCCGGCAATTATATTCAATAACATAGGGATCGTCGCCCACCTTGATCAATCCCACAAACACGAATCCCTTGTAATCGATATTCTCTTGCTGCAGCCCCGCTACCGTGGGTTTCACGATTCTCTCCATCACCTTGCCCATAAATACGTCATCGGCAAAGGGAACCGGACTCACGGCACCCATACCACCGGTGTTCAGGCCCTGATCGCCCTCACCAATCCGTTTGTAGTCCTTGGCCGCCGGCAGTAACACGAAATTCTTTCCGTCGGTCAGGATGAATACCGACAGCTCGATACCGCTTAAGAACTGTTCGATCACCACCTTGCGGCTTGCCTCGCCGAACTTGCTTTCGCGGATCATCGCTTCAAACTCGCGCAGCGCTTCCTCACGGTCATTCAGAATCAGCACACCCTTACCCGCGGCCAGACCATCGGCTTTCAACACAATCGGCAGACTGTGCTCCTTTATATATTGAACCCCGGCTTCAAAGCTGGATTCGTCAAATTCACGATATGCTGCTGTGGGGATCTGGTGGCGCTCCATAAAGGCCTTGGCGAAAGCCTTGGAACCCTCGAGCTGGGCACCATAGGCAGAGGGACCGATTACAGGTACCTCAGACAATCCCAGGCGGCCTGCCGATTCGGACGATAATCCAACCGGATTGGCTTTAAAATAATCGACCACCCCCTTTACCAGCGGCTCTTCCGGCCCAACAACCACCAAATCCACGGCTTTGTCGATGCAGAACTGCCGGATCCCCGCAAAATCGGTGATGGCGAGTTGTACATTTGTGCCGCAGCTGGCAGTTCCGGCATTCCCGGGCGCGATGTATAATTGATCAACCAAAGGGCTCTGACGCAGTTTCCAGGCAATGGCATGCTCCCGTCCACCGGATCCTAACAGTAATATATTCATGTCTATTATTCTTAATAAAATAAATGGAGAATGGCAATGCCGGGCATTGTTCCCGGCTGCGAAAATAATGAAAGAGGATTTATCCTTATTTTTCACTTTTATTCAACAGCACCAATAAATACATAACAACTCATGAGTCAAACCCCGAAGGCAATTTCCAAAAGCCACCCTAAGGGACTTTACATTCTGTTCGCCACAGAGATGTGGGAGCGTTTCAACTACTATGGGATGCGTGCCATTCTGGTTCTTTTCATGACCAAGGCCCTCCTGTTCGACAAGGCTTTTGCATCCAACCTCTATGGTTCCTACACCGGACTGGTGTACCTCACCCCGCTGATCGGCGGTTTTATTGCCGACCGGTACTGGGGGAACCGCCGCTCCATTATTGCGGGTGGCCTGCTGATGGCCATTGGCGAATTCATCCTCTTTTTCTGCGGTTCGCTGTACGAAAGCAATCCCGGTTTGTCCACCATCTTTTTCTTTTCCGGACTGGGATTCATGATCAGCGGTAACGGATTTTTCAAACCGAATATCTCGTCTCTGGTGGGACAGCTCTATCCCGATGGCGATCGCCGGAAGGATGCCGCCTATACCATTTTCTATATGGGTATTAATGTGGGTGGTGCCCTCGGCCCCCTGGTTTGCGCCTTCCTGGGCGATACCGGTGATCCCGCCGACTTCAAATGGGCTTTCCTTGCAGGCGGTATTGCCATGCTCCTGAGCGTGGTGGTACAACTGGTTTTCCAGGAAAAATATGTGGTTTCTCCCGACGGGCACCCGCTGGGAACCGTTCCCGCCGATTCGCCCAAAGCCTATTCTCAGCCCCTGCTGGTGGGTATCGGACTGGCCATCCTCGCTGCCGTATCGATCGGACTGCTTTACGTGGATGCCAATATCTTCTCCTTCCTGACCTACCTGCTGCTGGCTTCCGCCCTTTTCATCATCGTATTTATATTTTCCGATAAGACCTTGACGAGGATTGAAAAAGAGCGGGTGGCAGTCATCATCATCGTTTCCTTCTTTGTGATCTTTTTCTGGAGCGCGTTCGAACAGGCCGGTGCTTCTCTCACCTTCTTTGCCGATGAACAAACCGACCGGGTACTGAACTGGACCATTCCGAAATGGCTGATCTACCTGCTTGGTGGCGCCCTGGTACTTTATATCGGCAGCCTGATCCGCAAAGCCCAGAAATCACTGGCGGGTGAGTTCGATAAGAATCTTCGGTTAACCGTGACCGTTTTGCTGACCGCTGCCGGAGTTGTGCTGCTTTACCTGCTGTTCAACCTGGCCCGCAATGGCGGTTCTTCCATCCATATTGATGAGGTTCCCGCGAGTGCATTCGCCTCCCTGAACTCCATCTATGTGGTGAGCTTTGCCCCCCTCTTCGCCTGGCTCTGGGTGAAACTGGGTAAGAACGAACCCTCTTCTCCCACCAAAATGGCCATTGGTCTGTTGCTGCTGGCAATTGGATACCTCTGGATTGCCTTTGGAGTGAACGGCGTGGAGCCGGGTATCAAGGTTAGTATGATGTGGCTGCTGGGTATGTATGCCCTGCATACCTGGGGCGAACTCTGTCTCTCTCCGATTGGTCTGAGCCTGGTGAACAAACTCGCCCCGGTGAAATATGCTTCCCTGCTGATGGCGGTTTGGTTCCTGGCCAACGCCGTGGCCAACAAATTTGCGGGTGTGCTCAGCGCCCTCTATCCCGACGGGAAAAGCACTTTCTTCCTGGGCTATGAAATCAAAAACAACTACGATTTCTTCCTGCTCTTCGTGGGTATGGCGGGTGCAGCCTCAGTGATCCTCTTCGGTCTCACCAAAAAGCTGCAGAAAATGATGCATGAAAAAGCCGCCGAAACCGCGTAAAGGCATCTTCCCGAAAGGGAATTATATAAGAAAAGGGGAAACCAGGTAGTATGGTTTCTCCTTTTTCGTTGAAATATTCCTGATTTTATTTCGCCTGACTATTAGTTTTATTCCACTTACGTATTAGTTATTTTTAAATGGAACGATCATTTCGAATGCCGGGATATCCACCGAGAAGAATTTTTTGGTGTCGATATTTTCCATTGAATAGGTTCCCCACATCCGGCCCATTTCAGAATGAAGATTGCACCCGCTGACGTACTGGTAGCGCTCGCCCGGGTAGAGAACGGGTTGAACTCCCACCACGCCTTCGCCTTCCACTTCCCGGCTTTCGCCGCTGGAATCGAAAATATACCAGTGTCTGCGATGGAGTTTTACGGGAAAATTGTTGTGGTTTTCGATGGTAATGCGGTAGGCAAACATGAATTCCCCCGACACCGGATTCGAGTAGTCGGGCTGATAAAAAGTTTCCACACTTACCTCTACACCCTGTGTGGTAATGCTATTCATTCCGAAGAATTTGATTAAAGGTATAAAAAAACGGAGTCCTTGAGCCGTTTTTGGTCATTATTTAGCATTTTTCGTGCCCGCCCAACCGTACCTTTGCGCCACCTAACAATCATTCTTCAATAGTATATATATGAAAATAGCTGTCGCAAAAGGGGATGGTATTGGTCCCGAAATAATGGATGCGGTTTTACGCATTTTTCAGGCCAATAACGTGCCATTGGAATATGAATTCGTAGAAATGGGCAAATGGGTATTTGACAAAGGATACTCCAACGGTATGACACCCGAAGCCCAGCAAACTATCGAAAATCTGTCCATCCTTTTCAAAGGCCCCATGGAAACCCCCAAGGGAAAGGGCGTTAAAAGTGTAAACGTAACTGCCCGCAAGACCTGGAACACTTATGCCAACAAAAGAGCTTTCCAGACCCTTCACGGAGTTGATACGGTTTTCAGCAAGGCCGGCATTCCCATCGACCTCACCATCGTACGTGAGAATATTGAAGATACCTATGGCGGCATTGAGCACATGCTCACCCACGACGTGGCGCTGAGCCGTCGTTTCATCACGCGTCCGGGTTCCCTCCAGGTGATCAAATACGCTTTCGAAATGGCCAGCAAAAACGGGGCGAAACGCATCACCTGCGGGCACAAGGCCAACATCATGAAAATTACCGACGGCTTGTTCCTCGAAGTGTTTTACGAGGTGGCCAAGGAATACCCCCACCTGAAAGCCGATGACGTTATTGTGGACGATCTCTGTATGAAACTGGTTAGCCGCCCCAATGAATTCGACGTGATCGTGCTGACCAACCTCCAGGGTGATATCGTGAGCGATCTTTGTGCCGGACTGGTGGGCGGACTCGGATTTGCGCCCTCGGCCAATATTGGCGACCATATCTGCATCTTCGAAGCGGTACACGGAACAGCCCCGGATATCGCCGGAAAAAATATTGCCAACCCCACCGCCCTGCTGCTGAGTGGTGTGGCCATGCTGCGCCACCTGGGGCTGATGGAGAACGCTGCGGTTATCGAAAACGCCCTGCTTTATACCCTCGAATCCGGTGTGCATACGGGTGATTTCGGCGATAAGTCAACGCCTTCGGTAAATACCACTCAGTTCGCCGATGCGATTATTGCCAATCTGGGCAAACAACCCTCCCGCGGTGCACGTCCGGTGATGCCGAACAAACCGGTTACCCCCACGCATTTCCAACTTTCCGAGAACCCGCTGATCATGTCCAAGGAACTGGAAAACGAACATATTGTTGGGGTGGATCTGTTTATCGAAAGCTCTGAACAACCCAGTGCCGTTGCAGAGAAATGCCTGGCAAAAACCGGCGACCTGTTTAAACTGGTAACCATTGCCAACCGCGGTACTCAGGTATGGCCCAAGGGTTCTAATTTTACCAACCTGGTAAACCAGTACAGCTGTCGCTTTGAAAGCGTGGGCGAAGCAGAAGTTACCCAAACCGATATTCTGGAACTGCAAAAACGCCTGATGAGCGATTTCAAAATCTGCTCTACCGAGTTGCTGAACATGTGGGGCGATAAAAAAGCCTATAGTCTCGCACAGGGACAATAATCGCCTGAAGGAATGAATCAGAACAGTCGGATGACTGAACTTCATAAAAAATGCCGGACCATGAGTCCGGCATTTTCATCAGGTGTTCTTAATCAGAAAGGGAAGTTGCCCGGTTAGTTTATACGAAACCATGGAAGTAATCAACATCAATACAAGGGCTAATAAAAGCAACAATTTTCCACGGCGTGAAACAAGGGGATTCTTATCGCGGCGCCCCTCATACCAGGTATAGGCACTATAAAGAGATAACATTGCCGCACAAACGAAAAACAACTGGTATAATCCCAGGCCAGCTCCCGCCGCATCAAGTATTATTAATTTTTCCACCTTCTATTAAACCTTTTTGGTTTTCTGGTACCCTTGTTTAAGGAGAAAGGCCAGCACTTTTTCGCGCTGATCGCCCTGCACCAGTATTTCATTGTCTTTAACTGATCCGCCGGTTCCGCAGTGATTTTTCAACTGCTTACCCAATAATTCCCGGTCCTCTTCCCTACCGGCAAATCCGGTTACCACGGTAACAGCCTTGCCTCCACGCTGTTTGGTTTCGAGCCATACCCGCAGCACCTGCTTGCCGGGTTCCGGGGTTTCGGGCTCCTCCTGCTCCTCCGGTTCCATCCGGAAATTCGGATCGGTGGAATACACAAAACCATGTCGGTCGGCTCTGTTTTTCTTGCTCATACGATGAATGCTATTTGTTGCCTGCCTTCATACTGACAGGCTGTTCAGAAATTCAGGACTTCACTGCTTTCAAACTCAAGTCCACGCTCCGGGCCTGATGAATCAGGGCGCCCACGCTCACGAAATCGACACCGGTTTTCGCATAGTCGATCAGGTTAGTGAGATTGATGCCGCCGCTGGCTTCGGTTTCGAAATCCCCGCCGATGATCGGCAAAGCCTGACGGATCATATCGGGACTGAAATTATCCAGCATGATGCGGAACACCTTGCCTTTGCCGCAGGCCACCAGCTCTTCCACATCAGCAATGCTGCGGGTTTCCACTTCGATTTTTAATCCGGGTTGTTGGGTCTGCACATAGTCCCAGGCTTTTTCCACCGCTTTGGTAATGCCTCCGCAATAATCGATATGATTATCCTTCAGCATAATCATATCATACAGCGCATAACGATGATTCACACCTCCGCCAATGGCCACTGCCCATTTCTCAAACAATCGGAAATTCGGTGTGGTTTTGCGGGTATCCAGAATACGGGTATGATATCCCTTTAACTGATCGGTATACTGACGGGTGAGTCCGGCTATTCCGCTCATGCGCTGCATACAGTTCAGCACCAGGCGTTCGCATTGCAGGATGGTATGTACGCTCGCTTCCACTTCAAATGCCTGCTCGCCGGCTTTCATGAAATCGCCATCTTTTTTAAATGCGGTGAAACGGGCGTCGGGCTGGACTTTCTTAAAGATGCGTTCAGCGGCTTCCATGCCGGCCAGCACCCCATCTTCCTTGATTTTTAGTACTGCTTTACCCCACTCTCCGGCCGGAATACAGCAAAGGGTTGAATGGTCGCCCGAACCAATATCTTCCGATAAGGCATCGGTTACCAGTTTATCGAAAAGCGCATCGAAATTATCCATATCAAACAAAGATAAGGCCCCGACATAAAAATTCCCCGCCGAGGCGGGGAACAGCTTTCAGTCAGAATATTGTGATCTGCTTTATGTAGAGGTGTTATGGTTTATTCCTGTTGAAACCGCATCTCCTGTAAATAAGCCTTATCGCCCTTCTGCTTCATGAACAGGGTGGTTCGATATCTTCCGTGATGCGTCATCAGCACGCCAATCAGGTAATTGGATCCGTTATTATCACCACGATGTTTGAGCTCGAAAGATTTCACCCCTCCGTTGGAATTGAAGAAATCCTTGATGATCATCACCGCCTGGCTCCGGCTGTAATTATCCGTTTTCTCGGGCAAGGTGATATCCACCCGCGAATCAAAATATTGCGACAACTGCTGTGCGTTGCCGGATTTCAGCGCCTGTAGTACGGAATCCATCTCTGCTCCATATCTGAACCCTGATACCAGAACAGCGGCACTCAATAGGATAATTGTATAAAAAACTTTCATGCGTTAACATTTAACAGTCCGGAGTTTCAGAGGGATTCGGAAAGGGCAGGTACCTGAATTCCACCCAAAAGTGTGCCAAGTTCCAAAAAGGTCGCACCGGGACTTAGGGTGGCTGATTTTTTACCTAGCTTTACAGGTCAGAATCAATAAATTGACAAGCAGAACCGACAATAAGATGAAAAAAGCAATCCTCGTTATCATGGATGGTTGGGGCCTCGGCAAAGTGGCTTCCAGCGATGCTATCCAGCATGCCAATGCACCTTTTGTATCCTCTCTTTATAATAAGTATCCCAATACCACGCTGATTACCTGCGGCGAAGCGGTGGGGCTTCCCGACGGACAGATGGGTAATAGTGAAGTGGGCCACCTGAACCTGGGGGCCGGACGGATCGTGTACCAGGAATTACAGCGTATTAATGTGGCTATCCGCGACGGACTACTGCAGCAGAATCCCACGCTGCTGAATGCAATCCGCTACGCGAAAGACAATGGCAAGGCCCTGCACCTGCTCGGACTGGTGAGCGATGGGGGGGTACATTCGCATTCTAATCACTTAAAAGCGATTATAAGCGTTTGTAAGCAAGAGGGACTCGAAAATGTATATATCCATGCGTTCACTGACGGGCGCGATACTGATCCCAAAAGCGGGCTTGCATTTATGACCAGCCTCCAGGCTCATCTCGATCAAACCACCGGAAAAATCGCAACGGTATCGGGGCGCTATTATGCAATGGATCGCGACAAACGCTGGGAGCGGGTAAAGCTCGCTTACGATGCCCTGGTGAAAGGCGTTGGCAATAAAGCCACCAATGCGCTGGAGGCCATCGAAGCTTCTTATGAAGGCAATATCACCGATGAATTTATCCTGCCAACCGTAATCACCACCGAAACCGGCACGCCCGTGGCTACCATCCAGTCGGGTGATGCCGTAATCTGTTTCAATTTCCGCACCGACCGTTGTCGCGAAATCACAGAAGCTCTTTCCCAGAAAGATTTTCCCGAGCAGGGCATGCATCATCTGCCACTGCATTACACCACAATGACCGAGTACGACAAAACCTATAAGGATGTTCACGTAATCTTCGAAACCGATAACCTGAACAATACCCTGGGTGAAGTGCTGGCTGCGCATGGCAAAAAACAGATTCGTATCGCAGAAACAGAAAAGTATCCGCACGTAACTTTCTTCTTCAGCGGCGGACGTGAGCTTCCCTTCGAAGGCGAAACCCGGATTCTGAAGCCTTCGCCCAAGGTGGCCACCTATGATCTGCAGCCGGAAATGAGCGCAGTGGATCTGACCGATGCACTGGTTCCGGAGATCGAAGCCGAGTCGGCCGATTTCATCTGTCTGAACTATGCCAATGCAGATATGGTGGGACATACCGGTGTATTCTCAGCCGCCATCAAAGCTGTTGAAACCGTGGATGCCTGCGTGCAGCGGGTGGTTACCGCCGCCCTCGAACATGGTTACACTGTATTCCTCACAGCCGACCATGGTAATGCCGATTACATGATCAATGAAGACGGTAGTCCGAATACCGCGCATACCCTCAATCCCGTTCCCCTCTTCGTGATCGACAGCGAATGGAGAGGAACCGTGAGTCCGGGTAAACTGGGCGATATCGCTCCCACCATCCTGACCTTCATGGGACTTCCGGTTCCCCCGGAAATGAGCGGCAATGTGTTAGCCCAACCCTGATAGTGTTTCACGCCAATAATTCAAAAGCTGGGGCAGGACTTCGACTGCCTCAGCTTTTTTTATAGAAGACGATTTGGTACATTTAACAGACACTCCGAAACGGAAAACGTAAATCCGGGGACGAAGATCAAACCAATGAAACCAGCTAACCAATCGGGAAGAATCCATTCATTTCGGGTACTCCTATACGTTATACC
>DATCJQ010000457.1:0-5731 GCA_036562745.1 Flavihumibacter sp. | reverse complement strand
CATTATGACCAGCAATATCGGCAGCTCGATCATCCAGCAGAATTTCGAGGATGTGAATGAGGATAATAAGGAAGAAATTGTGGACCGGACCCGCGCCGAAGTGATGGGAATGTTGAGGGAAACCATCCGTCCCGAATTCCTGAACCGTGTGGATGAGATCATTATGTTCCAGCCGCTGCTGAAAAACGATATCCGTGCGATTATCGAAATCCAGCTGCAGCAGCTCAAGCAACTGGTGGCCAAAAATGGCATCGAGTTGCAGTTCAGTGAATATGCGCTGGACTTCCTGGCTGAGAACGGCTTCGATCCGATATTCGGTGCCCGCCCGCTCAAACGCCTGATCCAGAAAGAGATCGTGAACCAGTTGAGTAAGCGTTTGCTGATGGGCGATATCGATAAGAACCGTCCCGTGCTGGTGGATGTGTTCGACGGAGTGGTGGTATTCCGCAACGAATAACTAAGTCCCGTAAATGTTTACGGAGTTTACGGTAAATAACCGTCAGCATTCATCCGGAGGGGCGGAAATCCTTCCGGGTGAAAGGCTGGCCGGACGAACTACCTGTTTCAGCCCTGACATTCTTTAACACGCTGACTCCCAGTCATCAACGCTATTTCACTAACTGAATCAACGAAGCCAAAACCGGGCAAACCCGTACCCGTCGGGTGGCGGCCTGGCCAAACACGGGAATTTTGGCCAGATGATGTCTGCCGGGCATAGTGCAACCTTTTGACCCCCTTAATTGTATATATATAAACCAAGCTACTGCTTCCAAAAAAAGGAGCATGTATGGCTATTTCAAACAAAGTTGAAATCATTGAACCGAAAACCATCTGGATTGGCAGTGAAAAAGCACCTCTCCGGCTGGTAATGTATGGCGATTATGAAAGCGAGGCCTGCGCCAGGGCCCAGGAAGCAATTGATCGGATTCTGGAGAAATATCCCGATCAGGTTCGATTCCAGTACCGCCATTTTCCGCTGACCAAAGTGCATCAGTATGCGCATAAGGCAGCCGAAGCCGCCGTGGCGGCCGTTCAGGAAGGTCGTTTCTGGGAAATGCATCGCCTGCTGTTTGCACACCGCAAGCGCCTGGGTTCCATCAGCCTGAAAGAATATGCACGGGAAGCCGGATTGAAGGACAAAAATCTCATCCCCAAACTGGTGGATTCTGTTTATGGCTGGACCGTCAGGGCCGATCTGCTCGAGGGAGTGGAAAAAGGCGTTCGGGAAGTACCCGCCATCTTCATTAACGATGAAATGTATCAGGGTAAACTGACGCCCCAGGCACTGGTGAAACACCTGCAGGAACGCCTGCCCGCACTCAAGAAAAGGGCATAGGTTATATTATGAAAAATCTTAAATTGGAATCATGAAAAAATCATGGTTCCTTTTTTTATTCCTTATCCTCGGTACCACGCTGCAATCTCAGGTGAAGATTTATGGTACCAATGTGGTTTTCGCCACCGACCGTGAGGGCCGGGGCATTCTGACCAATGCCAAAGAAATTAGGGGCAATCCCTTTGCCTGCACCAACTGGTATAAGGGCGAAGTGGTTTTCAGCAATGGACTGCGATCGCCCATCGATCAGCTCAACTTCGACCTATACAGTAACAAACCGGCTTTTCGTGAAGGGGAAAGCATGATGCATTTTAAGGATCCGGTAAAAGAAATCAGCTTTGTGGAAGAGGAAAACGGCCAGACGGTGAAATGGGTGTTCCGCAATGAGTACCCGGCCACCGGAAGCCAGAGCCGAAGTTTCTATTATCTGCTGCTGGAAGACGGGCAAAACTTCCATTTACTGCAGCTGGTGGAGAAATTTGTAAAGGAGGAAATGGTGTCCATCGGTTCCTATGAGAAGCATTTTGAGGAGTCGCGCGACTGGTATCTCTTTGATGTGGCGGCCAACAAACTGGTGCGCATTCCCAAAAACAAAAAGGAGTTTAACAATATAGCCGGGGGATTGTCGCCTGCACTGGCTGCCTACCTGAGCAACAATAAACAGCTCAATACCCGATCCGAACAGGATTTGCGCAAGATGGTTATTGCTTTAAACCAGTAAAAGTTCCGCTTAAATGCTACCTTTGCGCCTTATTTCTGCACTATGTTGTTGTTTAAGGAATTTACGTTTGACTCAGCCCATTTCCTGCCGAACGTGCCGGAAGGTCATAAGTGCAAACAAATGCACGGACATACCTATCGGCTGCGCGTGTGGGTGGAGGGTCCGCTGGATCCCGTTTTGGGTTGGGTAATGGATTTTGCCGATCTGAAAAAAGTGGTGAAACCGGTAGTGGAGCGACTCGATCACACCTGTCTGAACAATATCGAGGGACTTGAAAACCCTACCTGCGAGCGTATCGCAGTGTATATCTGGGATCAGGTTAAGCCGCTGCTTCCTCAACTGGCAAAAATTGAGCTGCACGAAACGCCTACATCCGGTGTGATTTATACCGGTGAGTAAGTCCCGAAAATGGCACGATTTTTCTTGAATTGCCTGCTGAAACAGATTTCAGGATGAGCCGTGAATAATGTAAATTACTGAAGGAGGATTCCTTCACCATCAAAACATTGTTTATGTCAACCAATTCTGAAAATCTGAAAGACAAGGCCGAACAAAGCTGGGAGAAATTCGAGGACAAGGTGGAAGATAGCTGGGATAAGATCGAAGACAAGGCCGAGGCACTCTGGAAACAGTTTCAGGCCAAAACCGGCTTCAGCGATGCAAAAATTGCTGAGCTGAAAGAAAAAGCAAGCACCAAAATCGATGAGCTGAGCGCCGAGGTGGATACCTGGGACGATGAAGCAAAAGCGAAATGGGAGGAGCTTAAAATAAAGGCGGGTGGCTGGTGGTCGAAGCTGAAAGATAAGTTCGACCGCGAAGGAAAATAAAGCAGCATTGAACCAATCGTGACCCATTAAAATTATTTATACTAAACAAGCCTTCAACAGCGTTGAAGGCTTGTGCGTTAGCATCTGATTTATTTGAACTGTATGAAATCTAATAACCTGTTTAGTGCAATGAGCGGCCTGGTATTGGCAGCCTTCTCCCTTTCCTGCAACTCTATGCCCACCGCCAACGCGGCAGCTACTGCCCATGCGGATACTACCAGAAACCCTGTTGTTGCGGAGGAGAGTCTGCCGGCTCAGCCACCGGCACCGGTCCTGGACACGGCCCTGTACAATGCTCAACTGGAGCATATGGTCAATGGCGACAGTTCAGGTAAATGGCCCGTAAAAACCGACTACCCCCTGCCGGGTGCCATCCTTCCCTTCAAACGGGTTGTGGCCTATTACGGAAACCTTTACAGCACCCGTATGGGTATTCTGGGTGAGTTGCCTCCCAAACAAATGATTGAACGGCTGAAGCAGGAGGTGAAAAACTGGGAAGAGGCAGATCCCTCAACCCCGGTGCAACCCGCATTGCACTATATCTGCGTAACAGCCCAGGGAAGTCCGGGTGCCGCCGGTAAATACCGTCTGCGTATGCCGTTTAAACAAATCGACTCGGTACTCAATATTGCCAGGATGATCGACGACTGCATCGTGTTCCTGGACATCCAGGTGGGATTGGGAACCCTTCAGGAAGAAATTCCCGAGTTGGAAAAATACCTGGCCATGCCGAATGTACACCTGGGCATTGATCCGGAGTTCTCCATGAAAGGCGGACAGGCACCGGGCAAAGTAATCGGTTCCTTTGACGCTGCGGATATCAACTATGCGTCGGAGTACCTGGCGAAAATGGTGAAGAAATACAACCTGCCTCCCAAAATCCTGGTGGTACACCGGTTTACCCGTCCCATGGTGAAGAACTATCAACAAATCAAAACCCGTCCGGAGGTTCAGATCGTGATGCATATGGATGGATGGGGAGCACCGGCCAGAAAAATTGGTACCTACAAACATTTTATTTACACCGAACCGGTGGAGTTTACCGGATTTAAGATCTTCTACAAGAACGATCTGAGAGAAACTCCTTCCCGCCTGCTCACACCGCAGGAGTTGATGAAGCTGAAGCCGCGTCCGGTATATATTCAGTACCAGTAAGCCTCAACCGACAAGGTGTTTGATATTTCACTGCTCCGGGATTCGTCCTGGGGCAGTTTTTATTTGTGCCAGGGCACTAGGCGCGAAGCAAATGGATTATATAGTAAGCCAGTATCAGAAAAAGCAGGATCAGCAGGAAGGCCAGGTAAGTCCATGGGTTTTCTTTAATCCGTTTTTTCTCCCTCCGTTGTTTTTTGGACTGGAGATATTTTTTCAATTCTTCGTTGAGATGCGCCACATAGCGCTGCAATTCTTCCTTATTGCCAAATGCTTCCAGGCCTTCGAGGGCATCTGCTTCAAATGCATTCTCCTGCAGCCATTCTTCCACGGCATGCCGATCGGAGTGCGACAGTTTTCCGCTCAGGTAATCCATAAGCAGCTGATTGTCGATATCCTTGTTGCTATGGGATAATATGTTGAGGAGATCACTCATTTGTTTATCTGATTTTCTTCTTTCCTGCGTTGAATCATGAGGCGCAGGTTCCGCTTTCCGTTCTGGATAAAGCTTTTTACCTGCAACAGGCTGTATCCCGTTTCATCTGCAATCTGCTGGTAACTTTTCTTCTGCAGGTAAAATAAAGTTACACATTGCTGTTGCTCGGGATTCAGGTTTTTGATGCTTTCATGCATCCAGTCCAATAACTGATCTTTTTCGAGATCATCATAGCTGGTGTCGGTCTCTTCCATGTTCAGGGTGGCTTCGGATAGTTCAATGGTGTTCCGGTTTTTGTCACGGAACTGCATCAGGCAATAATTTTTTGCCACCATGTATAACCAGGATTTAAAATATCCTACCCTGTACTTTTCAAGTTCCGTTATAACCTTTAAAAAGATTTGCTGAACGGCATCACGGGCTGCTTCCTCGTTCTTCAGGTACTTCATGCAAACACCGAGCAGGAGCAGGGTGTATCGTTCGAGCAAGATGCCCAACCACTCCTTATCACGGTGCTGATAATACCTTTCCAGGAGTTCCTGTTCGGAGATATGTTTGTACCTGTCACGATTCACCTGTACAATTTATCATTTATTATAAGATAGCAAACGGCGAGATTTCCATAATTTGTGGTACTATGTCAGGCGAAACGATTTATATACCGGTGGTGTCTACCTGCCCCGTGCGCGAACGTCCCGATCATCGTTCGGAGATGAGCAGTCAGTTGCTCCTGGGCGAGCAGGTATATGTGCTGGATTCCTCTCAGGAGGGCTGGCTCCAAATTCGTTCCCTCCACGATGGATACGAGGGCTGGTGCCAGGCTATTCAACTGGCGCCGATGCAAACCAATGCCGAAGAACCATTGGGCTATTTTGATCGTGAACTGGGCTTCGCAAATGTGAACGGTCAGCCCATGCCGGTGTTTATGGGTACTCCCGTTTATTCGAACCCTGTTACCGCAGGTGTGTTCACCATTTCTTTTACGGGATTGACCTGTCAGCCTGAAACCGAAGATAAGCATCTCCAGGTGCAGGAACTGGCTTTGCAATATTTGAATAGTCCCTACTTGTGGGGCGGCAGAACCTTTGCCGGTATCGACTGCAGCGGCTTTGCGCAGATGGTTTACCGCCTGCTGGGAATTCATCTCCTTAGAGATGCCTGGCAGCAGGCAGAGATGGGAGAGATGGTCGGTTTTCTTCAGGAAGCGCAACCCGGCGATCTGGCTTTTTTTGATGATCCCGACGGGCGCATCACCCATG
>DATCJQ010000448.1:0-1604 GCA_036562745.1 Flavihumibacter sp. | reverse complement strand
AATTATTTGAAGCCGTTCTTTACAACATAGGAGGCGATTTTTCTTCCCATATCCTCACCATCGAGCACCGCTTTGCGGAAATACCAGCCGGCATAAATCTTGGCCAGCGAATTATCGCGCGCGGCCTGGCTCAGGCTGTTGTAACGGATGGTCACACCCGGCAGCAGATCACTAGTCATATCGATGGTAATCCGATCGGTGCCCAGCAATTGCTTTATCACTTCGGTAGCAACCCCACCTGCCATGGCATAGCTTGAAGGATACTCCGGAATCGGCGGAGAAACCCAGTTACCCGGAGGTGTAGGCTGAACAGTTTCGATCACAAATGGCACCCAGTTAAGATCCGGTTCGGTTTTGGGATTACCATCATTTGCAGCCTCCTTAATGGCAGTTTCGGGTCGCCAGTAATAGAAATGATATTTCGACTCCAGCGCCGTATTGAAACCATCGGCCAGAGCGGTATGCAACACAGCGAAATAGCGGGCGGTTTCCCAGGCATCCATCTTCCTATTGGCAATGGCTTTGCGGGCAAACTGATTCCAGAGTACGGAAATCCGGTTATCAGCCCAGAACTGCGCCAGTTTTTCTTCATGGGGAGTACGGTTGGATCCCACCCGGGCTCCTTTCTTCTTAACTTCATTGAAGTCAATGGCATATTCCCTTGATGTAACGGCATAGGGACCAGCGGGACGGAACTGGTAATTGGACTGCAGCACCCAGGGTCTCAGCACGGTTCCCCAGTTGGGAATCATACGGAAGGGTACAGCATTGGTCTGACGATATTCACCGGGCTCGGTTCCATCCGGCGGATTGGGAGAGCTCGAAATCACCTCGGTATACCCATCGTTTGCACGGTTGGCAATAATGGCTTCAGCGGCCTTCTGTCCCAATGCGATACCTTTCTGCTTGGCTGCCCCCTCCGGAATGAGAGCCATCACGCTATCATACCAGTCCTGAACCGGGAATCCGCGGGTAAGATCCAGCCCAATAATGGCATGATAGGCGGCACTGGCTACAGCGGCATCCTTTGAAGCGGAACCGTTTTGAGCGTTCAGCGCAAAGCGTTTATATCGCGGTTTGATATTATTGAGTGCATCGTGAACAGCAATTTCCACCATGGCAAACACCCGGCCGCGATCAGGCGGTCGCATCGGCGTACTCAGTACTGTTTCCAGTCGCTCATTCCAGAAAAGCACCATGGCATTTTCAGAATCGGGATGAGAACCATGACCAGGCTTGCCCCCGTAATCCCACCAGTCTTCCTTGCGACAGGCGGTAAGCGCCACCACGAAAAATGCCAGGAGCAGTATCGGCTTTAAATAATCAGACCGTTTCATATTGATCGTTTTAATGTTAGGAATAAGGTTTCCTGCTAAAGCTACTACCGGATAAAACCGGTTTGGGAAGAATTTCGATTATCCGGCCCTGTCAGTCCTCGGAAAACCTCCAGACCGCGCCAGGCAGCCCCAACCGGTTCGGAAGAATTTCATCGCGGATGAATGATTTTCATCCCGGAATTCCGACCCGCGACCGCAAATCCCAGGTTTCTGATGAATGATCCGCCACAAAAAATTAACTTTAAAACAGAACCTCGGGTTATGACC
>DATCJQ010000444.1:0-2895 GCA_036562745.1 Flavihumibacter sp. | reverse complement strand
CCGTTCCCCCTTCTCCGTTCCCCGTTCTCCGTTCCCCGTTCTCCGTTCCCCCTTCTCCCCTCTCATTCCAACGCCTTCAACGCCTTTCTCAGATTGTTTCCCTTTAAAAGCACATCCTTAAAAATATCGCCCTTCTTTTTCAGGCGGGCCAAAATATTCTTCATGGTAAACTGTGAGGGCTCCAGCCCCTGCTTAACCTCTTTCCAGTCGAGTGCGGCTGAAACATTTGCGCCATCCACCGGTCGCACCGAATATACCGATGCCAGGGTCTGTCCCGACCGGTTTTGCAGATAATCGATGTATACCCGTTTCCCACGCTTTTTCAGTGAGCGTTCCAGGGTCGTGAAATCGGGGAGCTGTTCCTGAATCCGCTGCGCCAGCAAATGCGCGAAATTCCTCACCGTCTCATAATCATAGGCATTCTTCATGGGCAGATAAACATGCAATCCGGATGCTCCGGAAGTTTTACATAAAGCGGTCAGACCCGCCTTGTCGCAAATCTCTTTCGTCACCTGCGCCACTTCAATCACCTGTTTGAAGCTATTCCCCTTCGAGGGATCAATATCGATCGACAACCAGGTGGGGAAATCAGGTTTCTGAATCCGGCTGTTCCAGGGATTCATCTCGATACATCCCAGATTGGCCAGGTATAACAAGGTCTTCTGATTATTGCAAACGATATAGTCGATCGTCTTCTGGCTGCTCTCGCTTTCCACCGGGAACACTTTCACGAAAGCAGGCGCCTGCTCTCCGGCATCCTTGTGATAAAAGCCTTCATCCTTAATGCCATTGGGATTACGTTTCAGCGACATGGGCCGATTCTTCAGATGCGGCAGTATATAGGGTGCAACCGCCTCATAGTAATCGATCAGCTCGCCTTTAGTATACCCTTCCCTGGGCCAATATATTTTATCGCGATTGGTGATGGCCACAGATTGCGGAGCATCCTTCTGCGTTTTTGCTTTCTTTACCGGCGACGATCGCTTCGCTCCCTTCGAGTGATGCGCGCTTTTCTTCTCCATCGTTCCTAAATAAACGGGATGACGAAATATGCCCTCTTTGGTGATTTCGGTATATCCTATCGAGGCTTCCATTACCGGCTCCACCCAGGTTACCTTACCATTCAGGGGCACTTTGGTTTTAAACGGATTTTCATCCGTTATCAAGGGTTGCAATTCTTCTGCCAACAGGCGCAGCGACTGGTCGGTAAAACCCGTTCCCACATGTCCGCGATACTGCCAGCTTCTGCCCTTTTTCGATGCCAGCACCAGCGAACCAAAATGCGATCGGCCGCCTTTCGGTTCCGTATAACCGACAATTACTGCATTCGTACGCTGTGTGTTTTTGATCTTTAACCATTGTTTGCTGCGAAATCCCTTTGCATACGTGCTGTCTTTCTGCTTGGCCATGATGCCCTCCAATCCCTTTTCTTTGGCAAGCTCGAAGAAATTGGTTCCCTTCTCTTCCACATGATCGCAGTAGCGGATCACAGGATCATCCTTCAATAATTTTTTCAGGATGGATTTCCGTTGCACAAGGGGGAGCTCCTCCATATTGTTTCCATCGAGCGATAAAATATCAAACACGTAATACAGTAACGGTAAATGCTGATTTGCTTCATAATGCTGCAGCTTCTGAAAATCGGGCAGGTTGTTTTCGTTTATCAATACCACTTCCCCATCGAGTACACACACATGTTTTATCTTTTGCAAGCGCTCTGCCACCGAGGGAAATCGATCGCTCAGGTCGATGCCGTTCCGCGAATAAAAACGTACTTCGTTTTTTCCGATATCTGCCATGGCGCGATAGCCATCCCATTTGATTTCGAAGATCCAATCCTTGTCGTCAAAGGGTTGCTTCGATACCGAAGCCAGCATAGGCGAAATAAATCCCGATACCTTTTTGCCCTTTCCATATTTTATCGAAGGCACGCTGTGCGGCGAAGGCCTTGTGGTTTGTTTTTCTGTTCCTTCTTCAACATATTCATCGCGGTGTTTTATCAGCAACCAGTTTTTTTCATCCTTGAGCCGAACGAGTACAAATTCGCCCGATAGTTTTTTACCATCCAATGCCACTTTGAGTTCGCCCTTTTTCAATGCCTGCAGTGCTGCGCGTTCGGTTATGGGTGCATGTTTGCCATCCACCGGTTGAAAACTTCCGCTGTCCCAGATCATTACTTTGCCTGCGCCATAGTTTCCCTTGGGGATAGTGCCTTTAAAATCGATATAACTCACCGGATGATCTTCCGTTTGCACGGCCAGTCTTTTGTCTGCCGGATTCATCGACGGGCCTTTGGGAACCGCCCAGCTTTTCAATACACCACCGAGCTCCAGGCGAAAATCATAATGCAGCCGGCTCGCATGATGCTCCTGCACTACAAAACGAAAGCCGCCGGAATCTGACTTTTTTCCCGACGGTTCGCTGGTTTGTTTGAAATCTCTTTTCTTATTGTAGAGGGCCAGGCTCATGATACTTTACGTTTGGGGGATGATAAACTTGCTTTCAGTTGTTCCATCAAATCATCTGATTTCGAATGTACCACCCGCATCTGCGGTGTTTTGATGGATTTGCCTTTGGATTTGGCGCGAATCAGCTTCATCAGTTTCGAAGTGTATTCATCCTTGAAGGAGGTAATATCAAATTTTTTGGTAAGCTGTGTAATCAGTGACATGGCCATTTTCAATTCGGCAGCACTTGTTTTGGTAGTTGGAATTTTCAGCTCCCTGGGCGAACGAAGTTCCTGTGCAAATCGAATCCGGTGCAGCACCAATGCATTATCCTGTGCACTGATTACACAAAGGTGTTCACGTTCGCGCATCACAAATGAACCGACTGCCGCCTTGCCCGACTTTTTCAGCGCATCGCGCAACAGGGCATAAGCGCGCACACCTGTTT
>DATCJQ010000442.1:0-3535 GCA_036562745.1 Flavihumibacter sp. | reverse complement strand
ACCGAACAATACGAAATTGAATATCCCAAAGATGCGGAAGACCGGATCCGCTGGGGCGCAGTGGGATTCTTTAACGGCCCCCAGATTCGCCAGTTCGTAACCATGGGCAATGTGCCGCACTATTTCAGTTCCCTATCCGCCTCCGATTTGTGGGGACGGTTCCGGAGTCGCTATAAGGAGCTTTCTGCCCAACGAACATTATCTTCGCGGCATGACAGGAATTGATGGCGTAACGCTTGAAAAAGCAATTGTTCATAAAGTAGGTAATCCAACCAGGGGAGAGGCCCTGCAACTTTCTCCCAATACCCTCACCCTGAATGATGAGATCGTTCGCGGCTTGCTGACCCGCTATTTTCTGGCGCCCTTCAACGAGCATGATGCCTATCACTTCACGCATATCAGCGATATCGGGCTGAATGAAGTGTATCAGTATGCAAAGGCAATCTTTCATGATCCGTCGTCCTTTACAAAGCAATCGGTGTTTCTGGCGCAGCTGCTGTACAGTAAATCCACCCACGCCCGCGTGAAGGAGGGGGAGCTCTACGTGGTGCTCTTTCACAACCTGTTGATCGACGGCGGGGAACACCAGGCACTGGGACTCTTCAAATCCGAAACCAAGGAAACCTTCCTGAAAGTGTTTTCGCACGCCGGGGGCTGGGAGCTGGCGGCCGAGGATGGTATTAATATCAACAAACTGGATAAGGGTTGTCTGGTTATCCGCACCAACGAGGAAGACGGCTATAAGGTGCTGGTGGTGGATAATACCAACAAGCAGAACGACACTCAGTATTGGATAACCGATTTCTTACAGGTTCAACCTTATACAGACAGCTATCATCATACCAACCAGGCACTGGGACTTTGCAAGCTTTTCATCGAGAAGGAATACGCTGAAAAGTTCGAGGTGAGTAAATCGGATCAGATCGATCTGCTGAATAAATCAATGGACTATTTCCGGTCGAAGGAGCAATTTAATTTGCAGGAATTTGCCGAGGAAGTGATCCATCACCCTGAAGTGGTGGATACCTTCATGGATTATAAACGCAATTTCGAGACGAGCAGGAATTATGTGATTGATGAGGAATTTGATATCCATCTCGCCGCGGTGAAAAAGCAGCAGAAAGTGTTCAAGTCGGTGCTGAAACTGGATAAAAACTTTCATATCTATATCCACGGCCGCCAGGATCTGCTGGAGCGGGGATACGACGAATTGGTAGGGAAGAAGTACTACAAGTTGTATTACGACGAGGAGAGCTGAGCCGGCTGAATGTTATCGCGGTAAAACCTGAAAAGAGAAAAATAAAAAAGACGGGCTGCGTATCAACCCGTCTTTTCGTTTATTTATGGTGGTTAGATTATAACCATTTGATCAGCGAGGCACCCCAGGTGAAGCCGCCGCCAAAGGCAGCGAGCACCAGGTTGTCGCCTTTTTTCAGCTGATCCTGCCATTCCCACAAACAGAGGGGGATGGTGGCTGCCGTGGTATTACCGTAGCGATGGATATTGATCATCACTTTTTCCTTGGGAAGTCCCATTCTTTCGGCCGTGGCATCGATGATTCGCAAATTGGCCTGGTGCGGAACCAGCCAGGCGATATCATCACCGGTCAGGTTATTTTTCTCAAGCAGTTCGGCGCTTACATCGGCCATGCCCTTTACCGCAAACTTGAACACGGTTTTACCTTCCTGGTAAGCATAGTGTTCGCGGTTAGTCACGGTTTCGATGGACGCAGGATAGGCTGAGCCACCGGCTTTCATATTAAGAAAGTGTCGACCGCTTCCGTCGGTGCGCAGGATGCTGTCGAGCACCCCATAGCCCTCTTCGTTGGGCTCGAGCAGTACGGCGCCGGCGCCATCACCAAAAATTACGCAGGTGTTACGGTCGGTATAATCGACAATGGCGCTCATTTTATCGGCCCCAACCACCACTACTTTTTTGTAGCGGCCGCTTTCAATATAAGTGGCTCCGGTTGTGAGGGCGAATAAGAAGCCCGAGCAGGCAGCGCTCATATCATAACCCCAGGCATTAACCGCACCGATTTTGTCGCAGACTACATTGGCGGTAGCGGGGAAAACCATGTCGGGCGTTACAGTGGCTACAATAAGACAGTCGATTTCTTCTGGTCCGATGCCTCTTTTCTTTAAAAGGTCCTGTACGGCGGGCACGGCCATGTCTGAAGTTGCTTTGCCCTCTCCTCTCAAGATTCTTCTTTCAGAGATCCCGGTGCGGGTCCGGATCCATTCGTCACTGGTATCTACCATTTTCTCGAGGTCGAAATTGGTTAATTTGTCCTCGGGAACAAAACCGCCCACGGCTGTGATGGCGGCTGTACGTTTATTGGTCATGCGTTAAATTTCAAAAGCGGCACAAATTTAGGGGTAATAGTTTATTTTGCATCCATGATCGCGTATCTCAAGGGTAATTTCACCCTCATTACACCAACTTTTGTACATATTGAGGTTCAGGGAATTGGATATGAAGTGTTTATTTCGCTCAATACCTATGCCGAAATTCAGGATAAAAGCAGTGGGCAATTGTATACCCATCTCCATATCCGTGAAGATGCGCATATTCTCTACGGATTTGCCACCAGCTCCGAAAAAGAGATGTTCCTGCAACTGTTGGGTGTAAACGGCGTGGGCGCCTCCACGGCACGAATGATGCTGTCATCCCTGAAACCGGAAGAAATTGCCAGAGCCATTGTGCAGGGGAATTCCAAACAACTGGAAGCAGTTAAAGGAATTGGCAAGAAATCTGCTGAAAGGATTATATTGGAACTTCGCGACAAATTAACCAAGCAATCATTGGACCTAAATAATTCAATCTCAGTAGGCAATACCACCGAAACCGATGCGTTAAATGCATTGCTGGCCCTCGGTATTGCCCGCCCGGCGGCTGAAGTCGCCCTAAGAAAATCGATGCAACAGTTATCAGGGTCTGACAAAGTAGAGGAAATTATCAAATCAGCACTTAAAAACCTGTAAGCCTATAGCGCGATCTATACCTAATTAATTACCTGGGAAAAGACTGTGGGCATTCTTCGCATGTTTTACGGGCGTCTCCTACTAACCGTAGTAATGGTACTGGGCATGGTTTGTCCGGTAGGGGCATTCTATTTCCAGCAAAATCCTCCCAGGGTTGATACTTCGCGGCCACCTGTTATTAATACCAACCGGCCTCCTTTGGTCGATTCCTCACGCCGGGGTGTTGATACGACCCGGCCGAAAGGTGTGGACACACTCCGTTTTCCGCTGGAAGACCGCCGCACCATTCCCGGAATCGGCCGCAATCCTTTCGACCTGAACGATCCCAAAAACCTTAACAAGACGGTGGAGTACGATCCACTCACCCGACAGTATTATATAGTAGAGAAAATCGGCGACCAGTATTTCCGTACGCCGACCTATATGAGCTTTGAAGAATACCTCCGTTACCGCGCGGCCCAGCAGGAACGCGATTATTTCCGCCAGCGTGCCGATGTGCTGACCGGACTGAACCGCAAGAATATCCGGCCGAAGCTTTCTGTGTCTGAATC
>DATCJQ010000441.1:0-2697 GCA_036562745.1 Flavihumibacter sp. | reverse complement strand
AGCAACGATCCGACAACATAAAATCATTGCCATCATTGGATTCATTGTACTGATTTCGGTACAATGTTTCCTTATTTACAACACCTATAAATTAAAGAACGACGAATTCTACAGCACGGAAAAAGACATTATCAAGGAACTGTACCGATCAAGTATCCGGAACGACAAAATTTTCCCCGGCGGACAGGCGATTATGGACCGGTATCTGATCACCAACATGGAAAGATTTGAAACGCTTTACAATACCGATTTGCCCCAATACCATGCTTTTGCAAAATCTGTGAAGGACAGCATGATTGCCGAACTGAAAATGAACAACAACATTGATGTGCTGATGCAGGGATTCATAGGTGCAAAGGGATTGGACTCCACCCTGAAATGGGCATCCACCCTCGATTTCATCGGACTGACATTCGATGGTAAAAACTATGTACCCCTGTTTAACCGCACCACCATGCGACAGGGAGTACTGGTGAACGGAGGTTTGTCGGAACTCAATAAACAGAACGAGGTCACCACCATTACGGTGAGCTCTGCACAAGCCTATTCCTATGCCGCCACCTTTGGCCTTTACGCCGACACACCATATCGGGTATTTCATATTCTGAAAAGCATGACGGTGCCGCTGGCGATTTCATTCTTTTCCATTCTTACCGTGACACTGATTTACTATTTCACTTTCCGCAACTGGCTTAAGCAGAAAAAGCTGGCAGAGTTGAAATCCGATTTTGTGAACAGCATCACGCACGAATTACATACCCCGCTTTCGGCAATCATTGTTGCCAATAAAAGTTTGCAAAACCCGCGGATCATTGCCGATAAGGAAAAGATTCTTCCCCTAACGGCTGTGATCGATCGGCAGTCGCAGCGATTGAAAACCCTGTTTGCCCAGGTACTGGATCTCACCGTTATGAATGCGTCCAGCCTGCTGAAAGAGGATATAATCCTGGAAAGCCTGCTTGAAGAAGCACTGCTCGATTATCGCCTGCAGCTGGCCAACTCCAATGTATCCATTTCTTATAAAAACGATTCGAATTACAGCGTAGTGTCGCTCGATAAATTCTGGACCACCACCATGATCAACAACCTGCTCGACAACGCCATCAAGTACAATAATAACCGGCTGAAACAGATTGAAGTGCAGACCCGCCAGGAGGGAGATCATGTTTTATTGATTCTTTCCGATAACGGGGTGGGCATTCCCGATCGGATACGTCATCTGATTTTCGACAAATTTTATCGCAATACCGACCGGTTGGAAAACAAGGCCTCCAATGGCCTGGGCCTCGGTCTTTTTTATACCAAACAATGTGTGGATGCCCACAACTGGCAAATGGATATCCGCACCAATGAATTAAACGGAAGCGATTTCATTATTAAGATACCCCTTGAACAATAACGGATTGTCATGCAACATACTTTACTATTTGTGGAGGACGAGCTCGACCTCGGGAATGTGGTTAAACAATATCTGCAGCTCATGGATATGGAAGTGGACTGGTACACAAATGCCGAAGATGCCTATGCAGCCTACAAGAAAAACAGCAATGCCTACGATCTGCTGATGATCGATATCCAGCTACCGGGAGAAGATGGCTTTACCCTGGCAAAAAAATTCGCGCAGCTGAATAACCAGACACCCTTTCTATTCCTCACGGCACGGAATGAGAAGAAAGATCGTCTGCTGGGACTTGGGCTCGGCGCCGATGATTATATCTGCAAACCATTCGATATCGATGAATTGGTTCTGCGCATACGCAATATCGTTAGGCGCAAAAGGCAGGCCGAGAATCCGCAGGTAATCTCGCCCAACGATATCGTGATGGGCGATATCGTACTGCACCGTGATCTGTTCAAGATTTCCATAAAGGGAGCTTCCGAAAAAGGCTCCCTCACTCCCCGTGAAACCGAACTACTGGAGTTTCTTTATAAGAATCGCAACAAGGTGCTGAAGCGCGAGAACATCCTGCAGGAGCTCTGGGGCGAAAACGACTATTTCCTGGGGCGCAGCCTGGATGTATTCATTTCCCGCCTGCGTAAACAGCTGGCAGGCTCCACCCGGGTAAAGATCGAGAACGTGTACGGTGTGGGCTTCATTTTCAGTGTGGAGGAATAACCGAATTTCTTCAATTCCGTCTAAATATCTTCAATATCCGTAAGCAGCGGCTCAACCGAGTTTTTTTGCGAAGAGGTTCGGTATTTTAGTACTATTAAAACCGGTCTGAAATGAAAATGCAATCAGTTCGTGCAGCCATGCTCTTATTGTTCAGCCATCTGCTTTGCAACCAGTTTCTCTATAGCCAGGCCCGTCCCTGGTTTTCCTGGGATAGCACCAAAGGTAAACTTCCCGTAACACATTATAATTTCAATGATGACACCAGCCTGGTGCAGTTTGCCATTTTAAGTGATAACGCGGGCGGAACGGTTCCCGGCATATTTGCAGATGCCGTGGCCAAGACCAATTTGCTGCAGCCGCAGTTCATCATGTCTGTAGGCGATCTGATCAACGGATACTCCACCGATAAAGAATTGATCGACGCGCAATGGAAGGAGTTTCAGTCGATCGTTGAACCCCTGCAATCGCCCTTCTTTTATGTGGCGGGCAACCACGATATCAGCAATTCATGGATGCAACAGGACTGGCTCAACCGGCTCGGCCAGGCGCATTATTATTTCGTTTATAAAAACGTGTTATTC
>DATCJQ010000431.1:0-2536 GCA_036562745.1 Flavihumibacter sp. | reverse complement strand
CAGCAGGACAGCATCATGCTGGTGGTGAAACTGCATGAGTACGGACTGGGATCGCAATACCTGCACAATCTGCAGGAGGGATCGGAAATCCAGGCCCGTATCATTCAGAACCCATCCTTCCATTTCCCTTCCCGTGCCAGCCAGGTAGCAATGATTTCAAATGGTACGGGTATCGCCCCCTTCCTCGGAATGATTGAAGAGAACCGACGCAAGACAGATCTTCGATTGTACGCCGGATTCCGTCGCGAGAACGACACCATCCGGGCCTATCGTCGTTTTGCCGCGGAGCAGATCCAAAAAAAACAGCTGCAACAATTGCATATCAGTCTCTCACAGGGACCGGACCCCCAATACGTTATGGACCTGATCCGCCGCGATGCCGATTATTTCGCTGCACTGCTTCGCAATGACGGGGTGATCATGATCTGCGGCGCCCTGGCTATGCAGCGCGACGTGGAAGCCATTCTGGAAGCCATCTGTCTGGAGAAAAACGGACTACCGCTCTCCTATTTCAAAACCCGTGGACAAGTACTGACAGATTGTTATTAGTTTCGGGACAAAGAAGTGCTTGGCATGATGAACCGGATCGCCTTATCAACATCGTTTTTGCTGGCCGTCGCGGCACTGCTGTGCACATCCCTTCATGCACAGGTGGTGGTGAAGAAAAACGCGGTACTGATGGGCAGCCGCTTTGATATCACCATCGTGGCGGAGGACTCGGTAAAAGCAAAGCAACATATTGAGGAGGTGATTGCCGAAATCGACCGGATTGAACAAATGATTTCCGACTGGATTCCCCAATCCCAGGTATCGGAGATCAATCGCCAGGCAGGCTTGCAACCCGTGAAGGTTGATCGCGAGCTGTTTGAACTGACCCGTCGGGCGATACAATTTTCCGAGTGGACCGAAGGTGCTTTTGATATCAGCTTTGCCGCCATGGACCGGATCTGGAAGTTTGACGGCAGCATTGATACATTGCCCGATTCGGCCACCATTCAAAAAGCCATTGCGAATATTGGTTACCGTTATATCGAACTGGACAGCATTAACTCTACGATTTTCCTCACCCGACCGGGCATGAAAATCGGGTTTGGAGCTACCGGTAAGGGGTATGCGGCAGACGCCGGCCGCGCGCTGATGCAATCCAGGGGTGTGGAAGCGGGCATCGTTAATGCATCCGGTGATATGTCAACCTGGGGAAGCCAACCCAATGGAAAACCCTGGAAAATCGGGGTGAACAATCCCTTTAAATCAAACCGCCTGCTGAAGATTTTGTCGCTCACGAATGCGGCGGTTACCACTTCGGGCGATTACCAGAAATATGTGGAGATTGAGGGCAAACGCTATTCACACATTATCAATCCCCAAACCGGTATGCCGAGTTATGGTCTTACCAGCGTAACGGTGATCGGTCCCAGTGCCGAAATAGCCAATGGATTCAGCACTTCCATCATGGTATTGGGAAAGGAAAAAGGTCTTGATTTCTTACGCAACCATCCCGATTACGCCTGTCTACTGCTGAGCGCGGAAGGCAAGGTGTACAAATCGCGGAACTTCCGAAAAGTCTGCAGAAAGCTGGCAAGATAGTTCAGCCATCCCCCTGGTATTCTCACACCACCTTATTGCAAATGCCTGGCCACTTTGCCGATGGTGAGTCCCTGTACCACAATCGAGAAAATCACCACGATATACGTAATCGCCAGCATGAAATTCTTATGCGGTCCGGGATCCACCGAAAGAGCCAGGGCGATGGACACCCCTCCGCGTAAACCACCCCAAACGAGCAGCTTGATGGTGGAGGCGCTGAACTTGTTTTTGAAGGGAATCACCTTGGTCGGAATCCAGATCGACAGGAAGCGGGCGATCAGCACCACAATGATGCCTACCAGTCCTACCAGCCAGTACGAGCTGAGGTTCTCAATCAGCAGCAATTCAAATCCGATAAAGAGGAAGAGAATGGCGTTCAGGATTTCGTCGAGCAGTTCCCAGAATTTTTCGAGGTAGTCTATAGTGGTTTCAGACATGGCGGTTTTCTTGCCGTAGTTGCCAATCACCAGACCGGAAGCCACCATGGTCAGCGGACCGGAAATATGCATTCCACGGGCCACCAGGTAACCGCCCATCACGGCCGCAAGGGTCATCAGCACTGCAATTTTATAGTCATCGATTTTCTGCAGGGCTTTTGACACCAGCCAGCCGATCAGCAGGCCTACGAGCAATCCGCCCAGCGCTTCCTTAATAAATAACCAAGACACGTTCCAGACGGTGAGATCCGCGTCGGAGCCCTGAGCCACCTGGAGCAATACGGCAAAAACCACTACCGCCACCCCATCGTTAAACAGGGATTCGCCGGCTACCTTGGTTTCGAGCGACTTAGACACATTGGCACTTTTGAGGATACCCAGCACGGCCACCGGATCCGTGGGCGAAATCAGGGCACCGAAGAGCAGACAGTAAACCAGTGGTATTTCCTTATAAATAAACGGGAAGATCAGATATAGGAGACCGCCGACCACCACGGTGGACAAAACCACAC
>DATCJQ010000428.1:0-4471 GCA_036562745.1 Flavihumibacter sp. | reverse complement strand
CAGCAGGAGGCTGAGCCACCGGTCACGGTCAAGGGGACAGTGATGGATGCCGATGGTAATCCGCTTCCCGGGGTGAGCATCACCGTTAAAGGGAAAGGTACCGTGGCCAAAACCGATGAACTCGGTTTTTTTTCCATCGAGGTGAATACGGGCGAAACCCTGGTGTTCAGTGTGGTGGGAATGGCCGAGCAGGAAGTGGTGGTGAGCAGCAGTAAACCGCTCAAGATCACCCTGCAGCAAAAGACCAATCAGCTGAATGATGTGGTGGTGGTTGGTTACTCCAAACAGAAAAAAATAAGTGTAACCGGATCGGTGTCGACAGTGAATATGGAAGACATGCAAACTCCGGTTATATCGCTCACCAACGCATTGGCAGGTAAAGTGGCCGGTGTGATTTCGATGGGAAATCGCGGTGGAGAGCCCGGCTACGATAATCCGACTTTTACCATCCGCGGCATCGGCACGTTCACGGGAAGTGTATCGCCCATGATTATTGTGGACGGTGTTCAGCGCGAAGATGTGAATAGTACCTATGGGGGCGCATTCAATAATATTGATCCGGAAGATATTGCCAGCATCTCACTGTTGAAAGATGCTTCTGCAACGGCGGTATACGGAGCGCGGGGCGCGAACGGCGTACTCATCATAACCACTAAAAAAGGAGCAGCCGGTAAACCCCGGATTTCCGCCAAAGTGGAAGGTGGTATCAACGGGCTGACCAAACTGCCTAAAATGCTGGATGGAGTTACTTATATGAAACTCTACAACGAAGCGCAACTGAATGATCCTTCCAATACCAGCGGACAGGTTACCTACAGCGATGAAGTGATTCAGAAAACCGCGAGCGGACTGGACCCCTGGCTTTATCCGAATGTTGACTGGATCAAGACGATTTACAAGGATTGGTCTTATATGACCAATGCCAATGTAAACGTGAGCGGCGGAGGTGAGGCGGCCAGGTATTATGTGTCCATGAGTTTTTATAATCAGGATGGGCAATACAATGTATCGAAATCTGTAAACGGATACAATCCCAATCTCAATTTCAAACGTTACGATTTCCGGAGTAATGTGGATATCAATATCACAAAAAGCACCGTGCTGTCGCTGAATATTGCATCCATGCTGGTGAACAGCCGCTTCCCGGGCAATTCTGCGGCATCTATCTGGTATGCGTCCTTTGCTACCAACCCGGTGGCTTTCCCGGTGAAATATCCCGATAATAAATGGGCCGGACCGCGAAACAACGGGGGTGCCAATCCCTATAACCTGGTACAGAATGCCGGATACAGTACTGAATTCAAGCCTTCAGTACAGTCGGTGATGACGCTGGCGCAACGGCTCGACAAACTGACGAAGGGACTGAGCGCCCAGGCTCGTTTTTCCTTTGATACCTATGGCGAATTTGGTACATCGCGCAAAGCGGATAATGATCTCTGGTTCGCAGGCTCAAGAGACGGCGAGGGAAATCTTGTGTATGAACATGTAAGAACGGGCTCCACCTATCTTGGTTATTCAACCTATTCCACCGGCGAACGCGTGATGTATCTGGAGGGAAATATCAATTACAGCCGGGATTTTGGTGATCATTCCATTGGGGCACTGGCCGTGGCCAATATCCGGAACCGCGTAATCGGAACAGCCGGCACGGCGAAGAATGCCATCCCATTCCGCAATCAGAATCTGGCGGGGCGCCTGACCTATGGCTATATGGACAAATACCTGGCCGAGGTAAATATCGGTGCCACCGGCTCGGAAAACTTTGCACCCGGCCACCGCTGGGGATATTTTCCGGCTGTTTCACTCGGATGGGTGATATCCCGCGAAAACTTTTTCGATGCCTGGAGTGAGAAAGTCAACCTGCTGAAATTAAGGGCTTCCACCGGCGTTACGGGTAATGATCAGATTGGCATCGACAACGACCGGTTCGGTTATCTCACCTATATCGATGAGTCCTCCGGCGCTTCCTTCGGCCTTGTACCCAGATACTATGCAGGTATTGCCGAAAAAGTACTGGGAACTCCCAATCTTACCTGGGAAAAATCGATTAAGGACAACCTGGGACTCGAGCTCGGACTCTTCAATAAACTGAATATTGTAGTGGATGTTTTCCGCGACCGCAGAAAAGATATCCTGATTCAGCGGAACTCCATTTCGGCCATTGCAGGGTATAGCGGCCTGGTGATCTACGCCAATATGGGACGCATGGAAAACAAAGGCATTGACGGAAGCATCGAGTACAGCGACCGGATCGGAAAGGACCTGAGTTTTCGGTTATTCGGCAATGTTACCTATGCCAAAAATAAAATCATCTATGCAGATAACCCCAAACGGATTTACGGGTATCAGCAACCGGAGGGCCATCGCTACAATGAGTTTACCGGCTATATTTCGCGCGGATTGTTTGTAGATCAGGCCGACGTGGATAAGAGTCCCGCGCAAATCCGTACCGTTTATCCCGGTGATATCAAATATGCCGACCTCAGTGGTGATGGTAAGGTGGATGGGAACGACTGGACCTATCTCGGCAAATCTTCCTTCCCGTCCTGGTCCTATGGATTTGGCCTGAACCTGGGGTATAAGCGGATTGAATTCTCCGCGCTGTTTTCGGGTGTGGCTGATGTAGGTATTATGGCCAATGGTTCCTATATCTCAGGCAGTGGGGCCAGTGGTGTGGGCGTGGTACCCTTTGCCGGTATTGGTCAATATCCCTCCAATGTGCTGGCCAATGTTACCAGCCGGTGGACCAGGGAAGATCCGCGCCAGAATGTGGATTACCCCAGGCTAACGATTGCGAATTCGAGCGATAACAACTATCTCAGTTCCACCTGGTGGTTAAAGGACGGCAGTTTCATGCGCCTCAAACAGGTATCGCTTAGCTATTCCTTCAAGTTGCGCAATGCAGGTGCTACCGGAGGCGAGCGCAGTATCAATACGCTGCAGGTTTACCTGTCGGGTATCAATCTGCTTACATTTTCAAAATTCAAATTGTGGGATCCCGAGCTTGGTTCAAACGGATCGCAGTATCCCTATTCAAGAACCATAACGCTGGGCCTGAGAGCACAGTTTTAAAAATTATGAAAATTAAAATTATGCGTGCAACATATATAAAGAAGATGGCAGCCGGTTTATTGGTTCTTTTTGTGCTCGGCTGTTCCAAATACCTCGATAAAAAGCCCGATAACCTGCTTACGGAAGAACAGGTCTGGCAAACCAAAGCGAACGCTGAGGCCTACCTGAACAACGTGTATTCCTATGTTTACAATACCGATGGTGGTGATTTTGCGAGTATGGGTGCCAGTGATGAATCCTCCGTTTGTATTACAACCACAGATGTGCGCCAGATGGTGAGCGGAAACTGGAGCGCTACGAGTTCCTATTTCTACAACTGGGGACATTTTTATGCCGGTATCCGTAAATCTTTCGTGTTTGAAAAGAATATTGACAAGGTTCCCTCGGTGGAAATCGGTGAGGATCTTAAAAAACAATACAAGGCGGAAAACCGCTTTCTGCGCGGATGGTATTACCTGCAGATCCTGAAACAGTACGGGCCGTTTGTAAAGCTGACAGATGTGATTCCATCGGACGCGGATTTTAACCAGTATCCCCGGGCCCATTTTGATACCTGTGTGGCCTATATCAATGAACTGATGGATCAGGCATTTGTGGATCTTCCCGCACAGTGGGGCTCGTCGAACAATTATGGTCGTCCCACTAAGGGTTCCTGTCTCGGTGTGAAATCGCAGGTGGCGCTGCTGGCGGCCAGTCCGCTCTGGAATGGTAATCCGGCTTTCGCTTCATTCAAGAATCAGGATGGAACTCCGCTTGCCAGTTCCAGTTACGATCAGGAGAGATGGAAAATAGCGGCGGATGCAGCCAGGGCGATGATCGATCTGAACACGCACAAACTCTTTACCAATCTGGATGAAGGCGATCCGGTGTTTGATCCCTTTTTGTCGGTGCGCGATTTGTTCCTTACCAACTGGAATGATGAGATCCTGTTTGCGAATGTCAATTGGTGGACCTGGGGATATGTGAAGTGTGCCTCGCCGGGTCCGGGCGGATACAATATGTACAACGCCACTCAGAACCTGGTGGATGCATTCGCCATGGCCAATGGCAGAACCATTGATGATCCGAATTCCGGTTATGTGGAAACCGGTTTCGCCGGTGAGGATAGCGATAAAGACTGGGCCCACAAAAAGGGCGACTGGAATATGTATGCCAATCGCGAAGCCCGGTTTTATGCCTTTGTGCAGTATAACGGACGGCCGGTACTGGCTGCTCCTTCAACTGACGATCGCAATTATTTCTCCTCCGATGCCAATATGGATGGCCGTGGCCGCGCCGAAATGTATTATAACGGGAAATCCGGACAAAAATCCCGCGGTACCAACAATATAACCGGGTACAATGCCGCCAAGCGGATCAGTCCGGGTGATAATATCCGCAACGATGTGGTCTCCTACCA
>DATCJQ010000426.1:0-14993 GCA_036562745.1 Flavihumibacter sp. | reverse complement strand
GCCTGTGCATTGTAATCATAAACATAGGTGCGGATTTCCCGCGCTTCCTCGCGGAAAGGCAAGACCGTTGGATTGACCTTCAAAATTTGCTTGGTACGAGCCGGATTAAACATGGACCTCACCCCCAGGTAGCGCAGATATCGGCTGGTGGGTTTGGTGATGGCCGTTTCAATGGTTTCGCGAATCATACCAAAGGATTGAGTGATGAAAAGGGCAATAAAAAAGGCGACAAGCCGAAGCCGGTCGCCCTAAAAATACAATTATATGAGCTTAGTTTACATCCTTACAATTGCAGGTATTGCAGCACCCTGTGCTGTAGCTGAGATTGTAGTACCAGCGACCCTGTGCTTTAAGCGGACCATCGGCCAGGCAATCGCCACCCCATGCTGTTTCCCCTTTTTTCTTCGCAATGGCATCTACATGCACATAAATGAAGAGTCCTTTTCCACTGCAATCCAGCGGAACGGAAGTTTTAATGGAAGAGAAGGGAATGGTAACCGTATACCAGGTATAAGTTGGATCCACTGTTAACTTAAAGGGAAACTGACCCGGAACCGGAATTCCATTCTTGTTAGCGGGCAGGTCATCAATATCATCACCCACCCAGATTTTCACGTTCTCCTTAACGTCCTGGAATCCTTCGAGCGAGTTGATAATAACGTAGAGATTTTCATCATCATTACCAATAACCACTTTACCGCTATTGATGGTTTGTCCGGCCCAGAGACAGAAATCGCGGGTCTTACAGAAAACAGGACCCGTACTGGAACTAGTGGATGCCACGCCGGTAACTCCCTCCATGGTGTAAATGGAATTGGGGCGATTCGCATCTTCGCGACTGGGTTCAGCAGATTTCTGACAGGAGGGTTGAAGAAGGGCAAGCGAGCCGATAAGCAGCATTGCAAATCTGCTCATCCGTTGGTTGATGTGTTGCATACGATTTAGTTGAATGTGTTAACAGATAAAACAAGCATCTGGTCTTTCGGGATATGCAACTTATCAGGAGTCTGATACAGATGAGAAAAATTGAGCGAAATTGCGGATATACATGAAAACCTTTAGCAAAGAAAAAACAAAGAATTGACACTTGCCAGCTTTTTTATAAAGTTTCGACGATTGTAAAAGGAACAAGTATTTTTACGTTTTTAGAAGGCTACATGATAGATGCATTTATCAAGGGATTAGCGCTGGGAAGTATTTTGGCACTGTCGGTAGGACCTGTCATTTTTACCATCATCAAACAGAGTTTAAACAATGGTAGAGAAGGCGGGTTTAGCTTTGTAGCGGGAGTGTGGGTAAGTGATATTGTGCTGATTATATTGAGCAATGCTTTTTCAGAATGGGTAAAAGCCCTGCTCCGGTACAAGCAGGCGATCGGGTATATCGGCAGCCTGTTCCTGATTGGCCTGGGACTTTTCTATCTTTTCCTCAAAAAAGTTAACCTGGCCCAACAGTCGGCCAACGGTGAAAACCGCTTCACCAAAAAGGATGTGGCCAAAATTTTCAGTTCCGGCTTTTTGATCAACAGTCTGAATCCGAGTGTGCTGCTTTTCTGGTTGATCAATGCCACGGCCTTTGCGGTTACCCATTCTTTTCGCGACAGGGTGATTATTTTCACCGTGTGCATGGTTCTCAACATGGTGGCAGACACACTGAAAGTGCTGCTGGCCGGGAAACTCAGAAAAAAACTCACCCTGCATAACCTTTCCATGGTAAATAAAGTTTCGGGCGTAATCCTGGTTGGTTTTGGAGTGGCATTATTATGGGGCATCGTGTTCCATCTTGAAAATGTTTGATCAAACAATTGCCGATGCGGAAAACCATTTTACTGGCGATGCTACTGTTAATGGCCAGCCTGTCACGGGCCCAGATGAGTGATTTCATTTCGCTCAAACGTGCCAATAACCGTCATATCACCAGTTATTTTAAAGGCAGCCGCATCGAATTCCAGCATGTAAACGGACAACAGATTTCCGGCTTCGTGGAAGATGTTCGCAACGATTCACTATTTGTGCGGCAATGGCAGATTGTGAGCTATATCACGCGGCTGGGAACCTCCAAAGTGGATACCCTTGGTTCGCTTGTTTACGGGCTCCATTATCAGGAAATCTTCCGGATTTTTCATGATAAGAAAGAGAGCTGGGGCTTCGTAAAAAATGGAAGCATTTTCATTATTGGTGGTGTCGGTTATGCCGTACTGAACGTGGTAAACGGCTTGTATAAAGATGAATCTCTCGGCGATAAGGAGAACCTTCGCGCACTCGGCATTGCCGGTGGTGTGGCCGCCGGAGGCTTTATATTGAACCGGATTCATAAAAAGCGTCAGCGCAGCGGTAAGCTCTATAAAATACAATACGTACGGATGACCAACTAGCGCCGTATCATTTTACCTATATTGCAGGCGCAACAATTTTTGGCTGGCTCGTGAAGACAAAAGGTTTAGTTCCCCGTACATGGCGATTCATAAAAAAGATCCTGATCATTCTGCTGATCGGGCAGTTTTTATACATCATCCTGTTGCGATGGGTTAATCCGCCTATCACCATCACGCAACTTTCCAACTGGATCAGCGGCTACGGATTGAAAAGAGATTATGTCGATTTCGAGGATATCTCCTATAATGCCAGGCTGGCGGTTATTGCTTCGGAAGATCAGCGCTTCGCCGTGCACAATGGCTTCGATTGGAAAAGCATCGAAAAAGCAATGAAGCACAACGAAGAAAATAAATCACGGATCCGCGGAGCCAGCACCATCAGTCAGCAGGTTGCCAAAAACGTTTTCCTCTGGCAGGGCCGTTCCTGGTTCAGAAAAGGTCTTGAAACCTATTTCACGTTCATGATCGAACTCTGCTGGAGCAAAGAACGGATTCTGGAAATGTACCTGAACGTTAGTGAGATGGGTCCCGGCATCTTCGGCATCGAAGCCGCTTCACAGGCCTACTATAAAAAACCGGCTTCCAAACTTACCCAGGTGGAAGCAGCCCGCATCGCGGCCTGCCTGCCCAATCCCAAAAAATTCAAAGTGGAACCGCCCAGCAGATACGTATCGGCACGCGGATGGGTGATCGTGCGACAGATGAAAAATATCGCGGGCGACCCGGATATCGCGGCGCTGATCAATCCCGATAAGAAACGTATCGATGCTGAAAAGAAAAAAGGTTAGTACTACTCGGAAATCGTGAGCGGAATCGCAATGCTGTTCTGCGAATACTGTCCGGGTAAAGAAGTGAGGATTCCAAGTTTCAGAACATAATTGCCCGGCTCAAGCTTTAGAATCTCCCGGCCTTTGAGTTGGTATTTTCCGGGTTCAGTTTCCGAAGCATCCAATCCGATTCGTTGCACTGATTCCTTCCCTTTAAAAATTTCGGCGAGCAGCCAGGGTTCAGTAAAATCATTCGCTGCAAGCAGTTGACCAAAATCCTGCAAGGAGCTCTCCTCCACTTCGATATTCATTTCCACTGGCGCCGCCTTGGAAAACTGGAGTTTCCCCCCGGTGTTTAAGAGGCGGATATGTGAAAAAGAACGAAGATTCTCTGCCGTGGCGGTATTCACTGTGCCACGATCTGTTTCAAATGAGATAGAACCCGGCGCCGACTCCATGGCTGCATCGGCCACCAATACCGTCCGACCCTGCCATTCCCGTTCGATCGGCCAGAAATTATAGTTGTTGCGACGATAGCGGGTGGTATTGATCGCGAAACTGGTATCGCCCGAATAAAACCAATACTTGGAGGGACGTTGATAGCTGTTCAGAAACACTACCGGCAAACCCTGTGAATGTTGCTGGATTGCCTGTGCCCAGTTGCGGTTGCCATGCATTTCATCCTTAAACTTTTTATTGAGGGATGGAATATCGAGGATCATATAAGCTCTGACGATCAGCACCAGCACCAGTGAGGGTACCAGCAATTTGAAGATCCAGCGCCTTGGTTTGTTCTGATCGGCCAGCCAGGCATGGGATAAGATAATCAGCGGAACGAGTGCGGGAACGGTCCAGTTGGCTTCCACTCTTCCCTTCAGGGTGCTGAGCAGGAAGAACCCGTAGAATCCCCACATACTCCATTGCAGGGCGCGCGTGAACAGCTCCGCAGGCCGGTATTTATAAGCCCCCCAGAGCAGAAGAAAACCAATCAGTGGTCCGGCCAGCAGGATTTGTCCGCCAAGATATTCCAGCGTAAACCCGATCTGATAAGCGGGTGCATTTCTCTCTTTAAGATGATAGGATGCCGAAGGGAAATCGGCCTGATACTGCCAGTAGAGGTGGGGGAAGAAAAGCAGTACACCTGCCGCCACGGCCAGCCAGGCACGGGGATTCAGGGCCAGTCGCCAGTTGCTGGCCACCGTAAACAGCATGATCAGTATTCCATGATACTTACTGTACAACATGCCTGCCATCACGATGCCCAGAAGCAGGGCCTGCAGCACATTGTCTTCTTTGAGAAAGCGTCGGTATTGCCAGAAAAACAGGGCCGTGAAAAAAGTGAGGGGTAAATCCGGTACTGCCAGTATGCCTCCGATCTGCAACACGCCCATGGATGCGGTGATGGCGAAAAACAACCCATCATCTTTTCTTACCAGTAACTGGTGTACCAACCAGAGTGTGGCCGTATTCATCAGGGCGATGAGCAAACGAACGCCCAATTCATTCGGAAAAATCGAATATCCGATTTTGATCAGCAGGGCAATCATCGGCGGATGATCAAAATATCCCCATGCCGGATAGCGGCTGTACACCCAGTAGTAGGCTTCATCGTGCAGCAACTCGGTTCCATAAGACTGGACCAGGTTAATCAACAACCAGGCGCCGTAGAACCAGGCCGATGGATTTTTTCGGATGAGTTCGGTGAGCTTGTTCATTTTCTCAATAATTGATCTATCGCTTCAATCGCTGCCAACCTGCGTTCCTCGCCGTTGCCGGAAATCACCGACCAGGGGGTCGACTGCCGCTGCAGGATATCATAATAGAGATGATACAACTGTTCCCGGTTTTTCAGATCAGGATACTCGCGCAGTGCATCATAGGTCCAGGGCAGGTCGATATTCATCAGCAAATAGTAATCGTAACTGCGTTTCACCACCTGGTCGAGAATGAAGCGATCGCATTTCCCGAATACGTATTCCGACCAAACCTGCATCACGATCATATTGGTATCGATAAAGAGCAGTGCAGGACCATCACTGGCTTCTGCCAGCAGCTTCTCCTTAATACGTTCTTCCAGTTCGAGCTGTCCCTTTGCAATTGTGAGCAAATCCTCGTAGGTATAGGGACGGCCGATCTTTTCGAGAAATTCCCGTGCGTATTCGGGCACCCAGGCAGCGGCATAGTTCTGGCTGTAATATTGGGCCAGTTCGCTGCAGATAGTGCTCTTCCCGGTGGATTCCGGTCCAACTATCACAATCTTCTTCAGCATGTAGCTTGTCGTTGAGCCGGCAAGTTAGGACTTTGGGATTTATGTTTCCATGCCTGCAATCCGGCGAAAGCCAGGATGGTCAATATCAGGAACTGGAATCCGGTAAAAACATAGCCCTTTGAGTAGTACAGCGGCACCGAAGCGATATCGGTCAGGATCCACCAGTACCAGCTTTCCACTTTCTTCTTCGCCATCAGCCACATACCGGTATAAGCAGTGGCACTGGCAAATGCATCAGCCCAGGGAATGGCTTCTGGCGCAAATGCTTTCTGCAACCAATGGAGGCAGGCGTAGATGACAATATAAAAGGTCAGGAAAAACAGTATTTGCCCGATCCAGTCGCGACGATTCGAGCGGGTGATCTTCAGTTCCGGCGTGTTATCATCCTTCTTCCTCGACCATAGCCACCAACCGTATAAACTCATTACGGTGTAAAAGAGGTTCACGCTGGCTTCGCCGTACAGATGGCCCTTCATACTAAGGTAGATGAAGATGGTGGTACTGATAATGCCCACGGGGTATACCAGGATATTTTCCATCCGGCTGTAAATCACGCTGATGATCCCTGTGATCACCGCTATAAACTCCAGCGCCGAAGTTTGCATCAGTCCATCTACAAATTGCTGCCAGATTGATTCCATCCTTTAAAAATGCGTCAGAATTTTTAGATTGCCTCAAATTCTTTGCATGAAAATAGCTGTATTGGGAGCAGGCATGGTGGGTAGTACCATCGCCGGCGATTTGTCCGACAGGCATGAAGTTGTTTCTTTCGATAAAAATGAAGAGGCTCTTAACCGATTACGGCGCCGTCATCCGAAGATTTCCGTGTTACCGGCAGATCTGACGTACTGGGCCGCTTATCCCGATATGTTGGGCGATGCCGACCTGGTGGTTTCAGCCGTGCCCGGATTCATGGGCTATAAAACCCTCGAAGCGGTTATCAATGCAGGGAAATCCGTGGTGGATATCTCCTTTTTCCCCGAAGAGGCTCTTATGCTGGACGATCTGGCGAAAAAAAAGGGTGTTACCGCGGTGACCGATTGTGGGGTGGCTCCGGGCATGGGTAACCTGATATTGGGACGCTTCAACGAGGAAATGAAGGTTGATCGCTTTGAGTGTTATGTAGGCGGATTGCCATCCATCCGTAAAAAACCTTTCGAGTATAAGGCACCCTTCTCACCGATAGATGTAATTGAAGAGTATACACGTCCCGCGCGATTGAAGGAAAACGGGAAAATTGTGACCAAATCGGCATTGTCTGACCGTCAGCTGATGCATTTCGAGGGGATTGGTACCCTCGAGGCCTTTAATACCGACGGATTACGATCTCTCCTCTATACCATGCCCCATATTCCGGATCTGAAGGAGCAGACGCTTCGGTACCCCGGGCATGTGGATCTGATCCTCGCCCTGCAGATGGCAGGATTTTTTAGTGAAGAGGCCATTGAGGTAAAGGGACAGCAAATACGCCCCGTCGATGCCAGTGCGGCCATCCTGTTTAAGGAGTGGAAGCTGGGTGAGGAGGAGCCGGAGTTCACCGTGATGCGGGTGTTGGTGGAAGGAAAGAAAGAGGGCAAACCGATGCGGGTGGAATACAATTTGCTCGACCGCTATGATCCGGCGGGAAAAAACTCCTCCATGTCGCGCACCACCGGGTTCACCTGTGCGGCGGTGACGGAGCTGGTGGCAAGGGGACAATTCAGAGAAAAAGGGGTGTTTCCACCCGAGCTGGTGGGAAAGCATGCCGAATGTTTTGAATTTATCCTGCGATACCTAACCAATAGGGGTGTAAATTGGGAAGCCATTATCAACTCTTAAATACATAATTATGATTCGCAAAGCAACAGCCGTATGGAACGGCTCCGGTAAAGAAGGTAAAGGACATCTCACCACCCAGAGCGGTGTGTTGAGTCAAACCCAGTATTCTTTCGGTTCCCGTTTCGAAAGCGGGATCGGCACCAATCCCGAGGAGTTGGTTGCAGCAGCGCATTCCGGATGTTTTACCATGAAATTGAGTTTTGTGCTGGGTGAAGCCGGATTCACTCCCGAGTCGCTCGAAACTACCTGTGAAATCACCTTCGAAAACGGTGCAGTTACAAAATCTCATCTTACGGTGAAAGGTGTTGTACCGGGCATTACGGAGGAAAAATTCCAGGCCTGTGTGAAGGATGCGGAACAAAACTGTCCGATCAGCAAACTGCTGAACACCACCATCAGTTCTGAAGCAACACTTGGATAGCCATCCAGGTTAGAATAGCGGCTATCAGCCAACCCGTGATCCTAAGGAACAGGGGGTGCTGGTAGCCGTTTTTATTTTTTCTTATTGCCAATAAAAGGATGATCAGCGATACGGGCAGGATGAATCCGTTGATCAGTCCCGCTGCCAGCAGGAGCTGCACGGGTTTTCCCCAGATAAAAAAACAAATGGCCGACAGCGCGATGAAAGCGATGGTGCCTTTTTCAGGTTGGCGTTGCAACCAGGGAATATAAGGTTTGGCGAAGGAGATGGTGGTATAGGCCGATCCCATTACCGAGGTAATGGCAGCACACCACATAACGATGCCGAATAACCGAAATCCCACCGGGCCGGCTGCCTGGCCAAATACATCGGCAGCCGGATTGTCCGACTCCATGCTCAATCCCCTGCTGAATACCCCCAATGCCGCGAGAAAAAGCAAATAGCGCATGATCGAGGCTGTTAGTATGCCGGTGCCGGCGGACATGGCTACGGTTTTCATGGTGATGGTTTCCTTTTTAGCAGCTTCCAGCATACGGTGCGCTCCGGCAAAGCAGATATAACCACCTACTGTTCCGCCCACAATGGTGAGCAGGGCCCGGTAATCAAAACGGCTGGGCCGGAAGGTTTCAATCAAAACGGATTTCAGCGGAGGTTTGGAAGCGATGGCCACATAACAGGTCATGGCCAGCATCAGGAAACCCATGAAGGTAACGGTACGGTCCATCCAGGGAAGGGCCTTCTCCTTATTGATCAGCAGGAGCACCACCAAGCCCACACTGATAGCTGCTCCGATTTTGTTGGGAATACCCGTGAGCGTTTCCAGTCCAAGGCCGGTTCCCGCAATATTGCCCAGGTTGAAGGCGAATCCGCCTAACGCAATGAGGATACTGAGCAGTTTTCCCAGTCCGGGCATCAGCTCATCCGCTACCTCGCTGGCCGTTTGCTTTCTGGCGAAGAGGATTCTCCAGATATTGAGCTGCACAACCATATCGACCAGGATCGACAGCAGAATGATACAGCTGAATCCCGCCAGGAGTTGCTGCGTAAATACGGTGGTTTGGGTAAGAAAACCCGGACCGATGGCCGATGTAGCCATCAATAAGGCTGCGGCCCAGAAAGCATGGCGGGATTTATTCATCAGTTCCCTTGATCTTTTGGTTTACAAGTTGATGAATGGCCCTGGTGAGTTCGACGGCTGTTATGCCATCACCATGGATACAAATGGTATCGGCCCGGAGTGGGATGCGGTTCCCGGAAATCGTTTGCACCTCACCGTTATCAATAAGCGAACTGATCTGATTCAATACCTCTTCGATGTCGGTGATAAGCGCATCGGGATGAGTGCGTGACACCAGTTGCCCTTCCTCCGTATACCGGCGGTCGGCGAATGCTTCTTCCTTTACGATCAGTCCGGCTGCTTTTCCCTGGCGCGCCAGCTCACTATCGCTAGGCGCAAACAGATGCAGGGTGGGATTGAACATTTCAATTGCCCGGACGATGGCTGTCGCCACCACGGGATCGGCTGCAGCCTGGTTATAGAGCGCGCCATGCGGTTTCACATGCACCATGGGCCAGCTTTGCGAGCGGCAAATGGCATCCAGTGCGCCGAGCTGATAGAGGACCAGGCTCTCGATTTCCCGGGCGGGAAGCTGGTGCGGGCTTCGTCCGAAATTTGCGCGGTCATCCCAGGAAGGATGTGCGCCAACATTTACGCCGTATTGTTTGGCCAGGGCCACGGTTTCCACCATTTCGGTCGGCGAGCCGGCATGAAATCCGCAGGCAATATTCGCCGAATTGATATAAGGCAGGATGGCTGCTTCCACGCCCTTGCCCTCTCCGAGATCGCAATTGATATCCATCAGCTGAGTTTTTTTCTGAAACCATCGGAATGGTGGTCTGAATTAATCGGAAGATTCAGACTTACTCAGAGCAAAATAGGCAAACTAAAATGGATTGGAATGGTGCGATCAGGAAAAATGAAGCAGATAGTCGCGTTCCAGGGTTTTGAGTTTTTTTTCCTGTTCAACCCAAAGCTGCTCGGCCTGTTCGATTGAAATCTGACGGAAAAGGTATTCTTTTCCGGGCTGATACTGTGCTGCGAGATGCAGATCCACTGCTGCCAGCTGGCCGATACGGGGATAACCGCCCGTGGTTTGGGCATCGGCCATCAGCAGAAGGATTTGCCCGTCGGGACTCACCTGCATGGTGCCGGGCATTACGGCTACAGATAACAGTTCCGCGGCGTTTTTTCTTTTCAGTTCCGGACCATTTAGCCGGAGTCCCATCCGGTTGGAGGTTTCCGACACGGTAAAGGGAGCCGACTGCAACAGGTCGATGGTTTCACCGGTGAACCAGTCGTATTCCGGTCCGGCGATAAACCGGAGTTCACTTCTTGTATAATCGGGAATGGTAAGATTGCCGAGCCGGATATGATGCCCGGGTGCAGGGTTTTTAAGATGGTCGATTATTCGCTGACCATTTTCATCGGGCCAAACTGTAAGGGGCAACTCGTCGCCGGCACGAAGCGGTCGTCCCAGTCCGCCGATCTTGCTGGCGAGATGGGTGGATCTGCTGCCGAATTGCGGTTCGATGCGGATACCGCCATGGATGGCGAGATAGGTAAATCCGGTTGAGCTGGGAAAGAGTTGCAAAAACTCTCCTTCCTGCACCAGAAATGGCTGCCAGTAGGGAATGGGGCGTCCGTTAATGAAGGCATTGAATCCGGTACCGGTCAGGGCCACCAGGCTGCTGCGCTGGAAGCTGGTTGAAAATGCGCCCCGGCTGATTTCCAGGCAGGCGCTGTTCGGTTCATTCGCCACCAGCATATTACCCAGGCGCAGTGCAATTCGGTCCATAGCCCCCGCAACCGGCAGTCCCCAGTTTCTCAAACCGGTACGACCGCAATCCTGGATGGTGGTTATTCCGGTTTTAAGAATTCGCATATTGATTAAGGTAAGAAAAGGTGTCGGAATCAATGGGGGTAAACCGAACCGTATCACCGGCACTGAATAGTACCGGAGAAGGGTCCTCGGGTGAAAATATTTTCAGCGGGGTACGTCCGATGATCTGCCATCCCCCGGGCGAATCATTCGGGTAGATGCCGGTTTGCGTGCCGGCAATTCCCACGGAGCCTGCAGCGACCTTCGCGGCTGGTGTGGATTTTCGAGGCATGGCCAGCGTTGGCGGCAACACGCCCATATAAGGAAAACCCGGATTGAAACCAATCATAAACACATACCAGTCCTGGCCGGTATGTGCTTCAATAATTGCATCCGGACTCGTTTTATGATAGGCTGCCACAGTCAGCAGATCGGGTGCCAGGGCCGGATCATAACAAACCGGAATCAAATGCTGTTTGCCGGGAGGAATTTGTGTATCGGGTTGGTGACCGAAGCCCCGGACCAGGGTCTGTAATTCTTTTAAAACAAAGGCCAGCGGAGAATGCTGGCCATTTGTAATAAGGCGTCTGGGGTCAAAAAAGACCGTCAGTGTATTATATGTTATACTGGTATCTGTAAAACCGGAAAAAGCCTGAATCTGCAATTGCTTTTGCAGTTGCAGGAGTTGGCGATGATTCGATACAGCGATCTCTTTTCCACATTCTATGGTAATAGCCGACTCGGCAATCGGGTAAATATGGAAGATACCTTCCTGTATCAAGGTGTTGGTTTTATTCTGATTCTGCTACAACTTCCTTCACTTCGGGAATCATACGCTTCATCATGCCTTCGATACCTGCTTTCAGTGTGATCATGCTGCTGGGACAACCGGAGCAGGAGCCCTGCATCATCAGGTTCACCACGCCGTCGTGATAGCTTTTGAACTGGATGGCACCACCGTCCATTTCAACAGCCGGTTTCACGTAGTTCTCGAGCAGTTCCTTGATGCGTTTCACCACATCATCGTCATCTGCACTCACTTCGTTGCTGCCCTGGGGTTTGAGGGCAATCACTTCATCCTCATTCACTACCACTTTCCCTTCTTCGAGGTAATCTTTCAGAAACTGGCGGATAGAAGGAATGACATCGCTCCATTCCGTTTCCGGTGTTTTGGTAAGCGTTACGAAATTGCTCGCTATGAACACGGATTTGATAAAGGGAAAGCCGAAAAGTTCTACGGCCAGCGGAGAAGCTTTTGCGCTTTCCATATCAGGCAGATCGATGCTTCTGCCGGGATAGAGGAGCTTGTTTGCCACAAACTTCATCGTTTCCGGGTTCGGCGTCATTTCGGTATAGATACTGATAACAGGATTTCCGGTCTTGATCATAGTTCAACACGTTTAACTGCAAAAATAACAAATGCAAAGGCCCGTCACTTATGAATTTAGGAAATCTTGAACGAACACTGTTAAAATAGGGGCATTAATGGTTGCAATCACTTGAATGACAGTGATTGGCTTTGCGGCAGAGCTGATAGTTCCGGTAATGCGCGTACACAATCAGGGCAACGGCCGGAACCAGGAACCAGATCTGGTACTGATGCCAGAATTGCTTGCCAAGGAGAAGGAGGATGCCGAGTCCGAAAAGGATATAGGGACTGAGTTTATGGTGATGCCGCCTGTACCCATGCCAGAGAGCATTGGCCCCGATCAGCAGGGCGATGAAGATCATCAGGTATTCAAAGCCCTCATTATCAATGATATTTGTCCCAAAAATGGGTAAACTGGTCAGCATCAGCGGCAGAATTGCGCAGTGAATGGCACAGGCCACGGAGGTGGCAATACCCAGAGCGTCCCAATTAATCTTTACTGACATCGAGGAGCGAAATTACATAGATGCAACTTTGTTGCAAAATAAATATGGTGAAATAAGGTGTAAATTTGTGCTAATGAAAAAGAAGACTGTTTTTTATCTGGTGTTTTTTGCGGCATTGTTTGCGGGATTCGTATTTGCCATGAATCGGCTGCTGCCGGGTTTTGGGGAGGTGAGAATGCCGGTTCTGAGCTATGTGCAGCCCTTCCGGTTCAGTGATCAGTATGGCAATGATTTCACTCAGGAGAAGGCGATGGGCAAGGTTTATGTGGCCGAATACTTCTTTACCACCTGTCCGGGAATTTGTCCCAAGATGAACACCAACATGAAAAAGGTTTTCGATAAATACAGGGAGACCGGCGATTTCATGATTCTTTCCCATTCGGTGGATCCGTTGACAGACAGTGTGGGCCGGATGAAGGTCTACGCCGATTCACTGGGGGTGAATAATGCCAACTGGTATTTTCTGACTGGTCCCAAGGACAGTCTCTATCTCGCGGCCAGGGTGAGTTATCTGCTGGATGATCCCAAGAACAACAATGAGGCGATTGAGGACCAGTTTATTCACACGCAATTCTTTGCGTTGGTGGATCGTCATGGCAGGGTTCGCCGAATCTACGATGGGTTAAAAACCGAAGAAGTTGAACAATTGATAAAGGATATTCCGGAACTGTTGGCAGAAACTGATGCAGACGCTTCCCGATTACCCAAATCAACGTTTTAATAATTAATCATGCAGGAAGCTGTTCACGATATTTTAAAGAAAAGCCAGCTAAGCATTACCGGAAGCCGGGTTAAGATACTGGAACTTTTCCTCGAAGAGCAGGGCGCTCTGGCGCATGGAGATATCGAGCGCCGCACGGGTGAGAAATTTGATCGCGTAACCGTTTACCGGACTTTACAGGCTTTCCTGAATAAAGGTATTATCCACTCTATTCCTACTGCCGATAATAGTGTTCGCTACGCCTTATGTAAGGATGAATGTGGCGAGGGCCATCATCATGATGATCATGTGCATTTTGTATGTGAGATATGCGGCAATACCCAATGTCTGGCAGATGTAACGGCGCCTGCTGTTCGACTGCCGCAGGGATATACAGCCCGGCAAATACAGGTAGTGGTGAATGGAAAATGTAAAGACTGCAATCAGAATTGACAATTAAAATCCGGGCTATTGTATCGGGATAAAAATAAAGCCCCGATGTAGACACACCGGGACTTTTGGTTAAGGCTCTGATTAGTAGCTATTTTAAGAATCGTTTCAGATTCAGAATTTCTTCTAAGTGTTTTCCTTTACAAATATATTGTTATTAATCATTCTTATCAAATTTTGACCATACCCTAATGTGGGTATTTTTATGCCTTTTTCTCTAGTTCAGCCATTTGTGATGCCACAAAGTCCATCAATGTTTTAACACGGTTTGGACCCAGGTCAAATGGTATGCCGGCTGCCTCATAGAGTTCGGGTAAGGTCCGGGTTCCTCCTAACGCCAGGGCTTTGGAATAATTGTCCAGTGCTTTTTCCTTATCCTGCTTGTACTGCATCCACATTCCAATGGCTCCGAGCTGTGCTATACCGTATTCGATATAGTAGAAAGGTACTTCAAATAAATGGAGCTGGCGTTGCCAACCGTATTTTCTGAATTCCTCCAATCCGCTCAGATCAAGTACACCGGTGGAAAACTCATCATTTATTTCCACCCACTTCGCTGCTCGTTCTTCCAAAGAATGGTTGGGATTTTCGTACACCCAATGCTGGAACTTATCAATTATCGCAATCCAGGGGAAGATGGTTATCACACGTTCCAGCTGGTGTTCTTTCGCACGGTTAAGTTCGTTTTCATCACTAAAAAAACTGTGCCAAAAATCCATGCTGAAAAGTTCCATGCTCATGCTTGCCACTTCCGCGATTTCCATCGGATATTCCTTAAACGCTGAAAGCCGCAATGGATGCGCAAGAAAGCTGTGAATGGCGTGGCCGCCTTCATGCACCATGGTGGTAACATCGTGCATTTGTCCGGCTGCATTCATGAAAATAAAGGGCGCTCCACTTTCGGGTAGTGGACAATTATACCCACCCGGTGCCTTGCCTACACGGCTTTCCAGGTCGAGATGCCCCATCTTTTTCATGGTGCTCAGGCAATCTGCGAATGATGGTCGCAGTTGGGAAAAACATTCGATGGTTTTCTGCAACAATTCTTCGCCGGTTTTAAACGGACGAAGGGGTTGTACACCTACCGGTTCAGCTTCGGTATCCCAGGGGCGAAGCGTATCCAGACCGAGTTTGTTTTGTTTTTTCCGATAGATATCGGCCACCAGTGGAAGAACGTGCTGTTTCACTGCCTCGTGAAAGGCGAAACAATCTTCCTTGGTGTAATCAAAGCGGCCCATTTCCACGAACTTGTAATCGCGGTAATTGGCAAATCCGGCGTTCAGCGCAACCTGGTGACGCTTTTGGATCAGATCGCTGTAAAGAGCGTTCAGTTGTTCACGATCCTGATAGCGACGCTCCTGGATTTTCATGTAAACTTCCTCGCGTTTTTTGCGATCGGGATGTTCCAGGAACTTGCTGGCTTGCTGCAGCGTATATTCC
>DATCJQ010000420.1:0-2231 GCA_036562745.1 Flavihumibacter sp. | reverse complement strand
ATCATGCTGTTCAATTGGAGGGATGGAATGCTTCAAATATATAAACCCTAACGTTTATTGAATGCTATAATTTCTCGGGATACTGAACGGATAGCTTAAACTTTCGTTAAAGGAATACTGTTTGAACTCCATCTGCACGTCAATCTTCGATTTTTCAGTGAAACTCATTTTGCGGAAGGTGGCAAAGGGAACCCCGCCCTGGCCACTGTAACTGCCATAACTGAGGTCAGCCGTACGATTCCTCACCAGGTCGCGGTCATCCAATTTGATATGCTCGAGCAGGAAATTCTCCACGCCCACGGTTATCAGATTTTTGAACAGCTCTCCCATGCTAAGCAAGCTGATGGACTTGGGTCCCTTTTGATAGGAAACAATATTTGAATCGAGGAAAAGCGGATTACCGATAATCAACTCCTGCACCGTTTTAAAATCGAAGGGGATCTTGGCCATCTCCTCCAGGTACTTCACGGAGCGTAGCTGAGCCACTTTATCCTGCTTGTTCAACAACTTCACGCTATCGGGAGTGATCAGCACGCGGAATGCCTCGTAGCTGAACACGGTCGCATTCACGGAAAGCCAGATGATGCTGTCCTTTTTCATCCGCACGAATACGGTCAGATCGGGCCCCTTTCCATCCTTATCCCAATAATCCACCTTGATCTTGGCGCTGAAAGTCTGATAGTTGATCCGGTTTGAATCGAGTTTATTATAAATCTCTCGCACAAAACGCAGCGTGTCTTCATGCGCGTTTTCCAGAAGCGTCGTGGTTGCCGTATCCTTATTGGAGATGGCTGAATTGATTTTTTTGGTAGGGCGACAGCTGATCGCAACCATCCCCAGTAACAAAGCGCCTATAAAGAGCAGTTTTTTCATTCCTTACGATTTTCCGGTGTGCCCGAATCCGCCGGCATTCCGGTCTGTTGAATTTAATGTTTCTACGGGTATCCAGCTTACCTGCTGCACTTGCTGGATGACCATCTGCGCGATGCGGTCACCCGGCGCGACCACCTGATTTTCCTTCGAGAGGTTAATCAGAATTACCTTGATCTCCCCACGATAATCTGCATCAATCGTACCAGGGGTATTCAGACAGGTGATACCCTGTTTGATCGCCAGGCCGCTACGCGGACGAATCTGCGCCTCAAAGCCATTGGGCAATTCCATGTACAATCCGGTCGGGAACAGCGCGCGCTCCATCGGTTCCAGCGTAACGGGCTCGCTGATATTCGCGCGGATATCCATACCCGCCGATCCGCTGGTGGCATAAGCCGGCAGATCGAAGGCCGATTCATTTTTGATTTTAACCCGGAGGGATGAAGTTCCCAGCGGTTCGAGCAGTACGGAAGCATAGGCCACCACCCCTTCCTCACGCCCCACGAACCCCATGGTTTCGGTGGTGGTTGCTTTGATCGAAACCGTATCAGGCGGAAGATTCAGGATTTCGGCAATTGCCTGCTGCATGGCCGGCACGTGCGGCTTGATCTTCGGTTTCTCGAGCGTCAGGGCACTGTCCACATTGCTCACCTTCCAGCCTTTGGCCTGGATCAGATCCCGGCAATGGCTCAGCAGTTTCCTACTGTCGATATCCTTGTAAGCAGGATCGGTATTGGGAAAATGCACCCCGATATCGCCCAGAGCGAGGGCGCCCAGCATGGCATCACAGATGGCGTGCAATAATACATCGGCATCGCTGTGCCCCAAAGCTCCCTTATAATGCGGGATTTTCACCCCTCCAATCACCAGCTCGCGACCTTCCACCAACTGATGGTAATCAATGCCAAAACCCGTTTTGTACATATTTCGGTTTTTTAATCACCCGACGGGTGCCCGACGGGTACCCGACGGGTACCCGTCGGGTGAAAAAGAAACGTCCCGCAAAGATGCGGGACGTTTTTTATAGTTCGGTGGAAAAAATTCGGGTCTGGTTACTCTGCGTTCTGGCCGAGGTCGAATACCAAGCTGAAACGAAGCGTATTGGAAAGCGGGTTCTGGTTCACACCGGATCCGGATGGAACGATATAACTGAAGTTCAGTCCGAATACATTATAACGGATACCGGCACCCAGGGTGAAATATTTGCGGTTGCCCTTGGTCTTATCTTCGTAGAAATAACCGGCACGCAGTGCGAATTGCTCCTGGTACCAGTACTCGGCCCCGGCAGAAACTGTTACCTCGCGGAGTTCGTTTCCGAATCCACCAGAATCGCCAAATGAACTAAACCAGCTGCTAAC
>DATCJQ010000412.1:0-2885 GCA_036562745.1 Flavihumibacter sp. | reverse complement strand
CATTCTCCCACCGGAGCCTGGCAATATCCGATTCCGGATGATGCATCACCCGCAACAGTCGACTGGGAAGCATTCCTCGGCAGCGCTCCTAAGCGTCCGTTCGATAAAACCCGTTTCTTCCGTTGGAGAAATTATCGCGATTACGGTACCGGTATGTCGGGCGATTTATTCGTGCATCTTTTCTCCAGTCTGCATTTTATCACTGACTCTTTTGGTCCCAATAAAATTTATTCCTCCGGCGGACTCCGTTATTGGAAAGACGGTCGCGAGGTACCCGATGTATTATTGGGCATCTTCGATTACGGGGAGTCGAAAGCGCATCCGGGATTCAATCTTTCCCTGCGATGCAATTTTGTGGACGGTACCAGCGGCACCACCTTCCTTCGTCTCGTAGGAAGCGAGGGGTCGATGGATATCACCTGGGATGATGTAACAGTGAAACGGAATAAGGCCGTTGTTTCAGATGATCCTTTCTTTATCGAACAGATGAAAAAGGCCGGAAAGGAACCCGGTGGAAGAAAGCGTATTCTGCCTCCGCAGGAATTCACCTTCCGCGCCGAGCAGGGGTACAAGGGTGGACCCTACGACCATTTCGCCAATTTCTTCAATGCTATCCGCACCAACGGAAAGGTAACGGAAGATGCGGTATTCGGATATCGCGCCGCCGCACCCGCGCTGCTTTGTAACGACAGTTATTTTCAGGATAAAGCCATTCTCTGGAATCCCGAGAAAATGGAAATCGTGAAGAAATAAATCAGTTGAAAAATAATACCTGAGCAATCAGGAAAGCTTCTCCAGTTGCTGAAGGCTTGCCCGCAGGTCCTTCGGCAACGGGGCAGCCAACTCCACTAGCGAACCGCCGGCATCCTTAAACTGCAGCGAGCTCGCATGCAGGGCCAGCCGGTTGATCAGTGGACGTTCTTCCAGCACATCTTTCCCCAGTTTGAATTTTTTCTTGATAGAAGAAAGCAGAAAGGGCTTTCCATCTCCGTAATAGGGATCGCAAACGATCGGATGACCCAGGTGTTGCATATGCACGCGAATCTGGTGCGTACGTCCGGTCAGAATGGTAAACTCCATCCAGGAGTAGGCAGCAAACGCATGCAGGGTCTTAAACAGTGTAATTGATGGCTTTCCTTTACGGAGCACCATCATATGTCCGGGCTTGCCGGGATGCGGACCAATCGGTGCATCAATGGTTCCTTCCGCCTCGTACACTTTACCCAGCACCAGGCCATTGTATTTTTTCACTGTGGATCTTTCCTCAAACTGTTTGGAAAGATACTGGTGGGTTGCTTCGTTCTTCGCAAAAATGATCACACCGCTGGTTTCGCGGTCGAGGCGATGAACGGTATATATTGAACCATATTCCTTAGTCAGCAAGTCTTTGAGCGAAACCGCAGACTGCTCCCGGTCGGGAATGGAAAGTAATCCGGCTTCCTTATTGATGGCTACCCAGTTTTCGGTTTCACGAATGATTGCGTCGCGAACAGACTTCATCTTAATTTCCGGTGTTTTTGTTGGATTTGGACGCAGTTATTTTCACATCCTTATTGAAATGTTTCAGCAGGCGAACCTCTTTCTCCGTGAGTAAGCGCCATTTTCCGCGGTTCACATTTTTCTTGGTCAGCCCTGCATAGCTCACGCGATCCAGCCCTTTCACATCATATTTCAGGTGTTCAAAAATCCGACGCACGATGCGGTTGCGGCCGCTGTGAATTTCAATACCGATCACCGACTTATCACGGGGATCAACATATCCCAGTGCATCGGGTTGGATAAAACCGTCTTCAAGCGTAAGTCCATGGGAGATCGCTTCAAAATCGGCCTTTGACAAAGGGCGGTCGAGTTTCACTTCGTAAATCTTCCGCACCTCATTTTTGGGATGGGAGAGCGCCTGCGCCAGCTCACCGTCATTGGTCAGCAACAGCACTCCGCTGGTATTGCGATCGAGTCGCCCTACCGGATATACCCTTTCCGAAGTGGCAGTCTTAATCAGATCCAGCACGGTTTTTCGGCCCTGCGGATCGTCGGTGGTGGTGATATAATCCTTGGGTTTATTCAGCAGAATATACACGAGGTTTTTAGTGAGATGGATGCGCTTGCCCTTCACCTTCACTTCATCCTGCTCGCTTACCTTGAATCCGGGCTCTGAAATGGTTTGTCCGTTTACCGTAACCACACCCGATTTCACGAGCTCAGCGGCATCGCGCCGCGCGCATACGCCCGCATGGGCAATGAATTTGTTCAGCGGCATGGGACCACCGGTACCGGCGTTAGTTGCAGGGGATGATTTGGAGGCCGTTTTCCCGGCTGCATTGTTTGAGCCGGCGCCTCGTTTGGAGGAAGCGTCTGCGGTGGATTCGTTACCTCGTTTTTCCAGTTTCAACTTTCTTCTCTCTTCGAATGAACGCTCAATAGCTGCTTCCCGTTCTTTTCTGTCTGCCCGTTTTTCCTGGCGGTATTGTTCTTTAACAGTTCCCGCTTTTTTCTTGTTGATGAACTTCTCGAATCCCGTAGTTTTTTTCATGTTGTTGTGTTTGCTGTTTTTCAACAGGGATTGCAAAAATACAAAAGACAGCCGGGATGGCTGTCTTTTTGTGGTTTCAGAGGGGCTTTTATCTGGCCGAACCGTCCTTAGAATGCTCTTTTTGTCTTTTCTTTAGCTGTTCGAGCTGCTCCGGAGTAAGAATTGCACGCATATTCTCGCGGGTAGCTTCGTTCAGCGCTTTTATTTTTTGCTTTTTGGCTGCTTCATCCAGCTTTTCATTGGCTTTGATGACTGCCATCTCATTGCGATGTTTTTCTCTCAGCGATTTCATGCTTTCTTTTTGTGCATCGGTCAGCGGTGGCTGAATGCGTGAGCCTGGATGTTTTGCCATCTT
>DATCJQ010000409.1:0-2105 GCA_036562745.1 Flavihumibacter sp. | reverse complement strand
TCCTCGGTCATTCTTGCCGATTCTCTTGCCCATTTTAGCAGGTTTGGTGTTATAAATGCCTTGTCTGCCATCAGACTGCGAAAATATTAAAATCATGTCAATGTGTCGGAACGTCAGGATCACCACCTCATACGCTCCCGCAGCGACGTGATATGCGCCGTATGGTGCAACCCATGCCAGGCATAGCTTCCGAGCAGGTACCAGAGCGTCATCTCGCGTCCGTGCTCGGGATGAACTACCGAGCGGCTCAACAGGGTTTGCTCATCCAGATCTTTCACGAGTTGATACCAACGGCTGTGCAATGCGTGCAGCAAGGTTATCGAGATATTGATGGGCAGTGCTTTCACGTCGGGCAGTTCCACCCAGGCATCCTGATCATAGGGCTTGATCGTGGGCTTATCCTCCGTTAACGCCAGTTTGAATCGCGTCAGCGCATTGATATGACTATCGGCCACATGGTGCACGAGCTGATGAACGGTCCAGCCTCCCTCGCGATAAGGCGTGTGCAACTGATCGTCGTTCAGGTTGAGTACTGCATTTTCCAGCAATTGCGGCAGATAACGAATATCGGTTACCCATCGCTGAAAGAGTTCGGGTGAATAAGGCTGCGGTTCGTATTGCCCGATCGGATAGCTGAGTGAATTCTCCATAAAGGTTTAAGGTTTGGGTTAGACTAGTTCCTTATGAATAACTGCGTATAATAAAACACGCCATTTGAACTGCGCGAAACACCGATTCCGGTAAGTGTATAATTCCCTTCCATATTTTTCCGGTGCGGAGCGCTGTTGCTCCAGCCTCTCACCAATTCCGCAGCGGTCAATTTACCCTGGGCAACATTTTCCGCAGAGGCCTTCACGCCATCGATACGAGAGCTGATTCTCTTAATGCGACTTTCAAAACCATCGTGACCAAATGCCACCTGTTTACTGGCCATGGCCTGGCTGTGCATGGCGGCTTCCGTGGCAATCACGGAGCTCGACTTCAGCGGCGGCAATCCCTTTGATTTACGGTATTTATTCACTTCATCCAGGATAGCCTGTTCCAGTCCCGCTGCCGTTACCACCCTGGTGGCCGCAGGTTTTGTCTTTTTTGATTCTGTAGTGGCGGGCGCCTTGGTCTTACAGGAAGCAATAGCTACAATTCCCAATACGATCCAACCGTTTTTCCAATTCACCATAGTAGCATGTTTACCTACTAAGGTATCAAAAAATCGGCCAGCCCCTCATAGACCCAACACTTCAACAACTGTACCCTTTATTTTTGCTTAAACTGTATCGGTCAGACAGGTTTCGAGTTCATCCATCATGCCACTGCTGCCGGCAAAAAAGGGCGAACGCTGATGCAGATCGGTGGGTTGAATTTCGAGTATACGTTGTTTTCCGTCGGTAGCCCTCCCCCCTGCCACTTCGATAATAAAGGCAAAGGGATTGCATTCATACATGAGGCGAAGTTTGCCTTCAGGCCTCGAGCGCGTACCGGGATACATAAAGATGCCACCCTTGATCAGGTTGCGATGCACATCGCTTACCATGCTGCCGATATACCGTTGCGTATAAGGCCCACCGTTAGACGAGGTCTTCTTCTGGCATAGGGTGATATAGTTCTGAACGCCCTGATCGTACTGGAAGAAATTACCGTGATTCACCGAATAGATCTGTCCCAGTTGCGGACATTTCATATCGGGATGGCTCAGACAAAATTCCCCGATGGAAGGATCGAGCGTAAATCCGTTCACACCGCGACGTGTAGCGTATACCAGCATGGTGCTGCTGCCGTAGATGATATATCCCGCTGCCACCTGATGAATGCCTTTCTGAATGAAATCCTCACGGGTACAGGGTTTACCTAATTCGCTGGTGCGGCGGAAAACGGAAAATATGGTTCCGATGGATACATTCACATCAATATTACTGCTGCCATCTAGCGGATCATAGAGCACCACGTATTTGGATTGATTGCTGACTTCATCATCGAAGATCACCACATCATCCATTTCTTCGCTGCCGATGCCTGCGCAGCTGATCCCATGGCGCAACACCCCCATCATCTGGTTATTGGCAAAAACATCGAGCTTTTTCACTTCTTCGCCCTGTACATTGATGCTG
>DATCJQ010000403.1:0-10527 GCA_036562745.1 Flavihumibacter sp. | reverse complement strand
GATTCTTGCCCTGGTACTGGCGCTCCTGAATACGCTGGTTAAACCCATTCTTGTTATATTGACTTTGCCCATCACCCTCATTACACTGGGACTGTTTTTGCTGGTGATCAATGCCCTGATTATTCTGATGGCTGCGAAGCTGGTAGGCGGTTTTAAGGTGGATGGTTTCTGGTGGGCGCTGTTATTTAGTATTCTGTTATCTGTTGCCAGCTCGCTGGTGCAGGGAAATGAGGAGCGAAAATCCTGATGTATGCAATTCGAGCAAAAGGATCTGACCAATGATGAACTGATCAAATTTTACCGTGCCATCTTAGGTCCCCGCATGATCGAAGAAAAGATGCTTGTTCTTCTTCGTCAGGGCAGGATCAGCAAATGGTTTAGTGGTATTGGACAGGAAGCAATTTCAGTAGGTGTAACACTGGCGCTTGAGCCCGATGAGTGGATCATGCCCTTGCACCGCAATCTTGGCGTGTTCACCACCCGCGGTATGCCGCTTCACAAACTCTTTCAACAATGGCAGGGCCATAAGAACGGTTATAGCAAAGGCCGGGAGCGGAGTTTCCATTTTGGTACACGCGAGCATCATATATGCGGTATGATATCGCACCTGGGTCCGCAGCTCAGCATTGCCGACGGGGTAGCGCTTGCCCATAAACTTCGCAATGAGGGAAAGGTCAGCGTCAGCTTCACCGGCGATGGTGGCACCAGCGAAGGCGATTTCCATGAAGCACTGAATGTGGCGGCGGTTTGGAATCTGCCCGTGATCTTCATTATCGAAAACAATGGATACGGATTGAGTACGCCTGTGTCGGAGCAGTATCGCTGCGAAAGCCTGGTGAGCCGCGCGCAGGGCTATGGCATGGAGGGGGTTTGCATCGATGGTAATAATCTTCTTACGGTTTATGATACGATCAAGGGGGTTCGTGAGTATTGCATCCGCGAACAGAAACCCTATCTGATCGAATGTAAGACCTTCCGGATGCGGGGTCACGAGGAAGCGAGCGGCACCAAATATGTTCCGCCCCATCTGTTTGAGGAATGGGCGGCCAGGGATCCCGTAAAGAAATTTGAGGAATGGCTCCTGCTCAACGGAATACTGACCTATTCGGTGATGGAACAGATCAAAGCCTCCATGAAAGAGGAAATTGAGTCGGAACTGCAGATTGCAGGAGCGGATCCCGTGTTGGTTCCCGATACGGCGGAAGAACTGGCCGATATCTACGCGCCGGTTTCATCTTCGGCTACGGGTGATTCATCCAGGCCGGGCGATGAGGACTCCGCAGAGGTAACCTCCTTATCGCGGAACACCCGTCCGCTGCGTTTTATAGACGCCATTAAAGAAGGATTGCATGAGGGAATGCAACGATTCCCCAACCTGATCCTGATGGGACAGGATATTGCTGAATATGGGGGTGCCTTCAAAATAACGGAGGGATTCGTGTCGGAGTTTGGCAAGGACCGCGTGCGCAATACACCCCTCTGCGAAAGCGCCATCTTAGGCACTGCCCTCGGCTTATCACTCGAGGGATTTAAAGCCATGGTGGAAATGCAGTTCGCCGATTTCGTGAGTGTGGGGCTGAATCAGATTGTCAATAATCTCGCTAAAATCCATTACCGCTGGGGACAAAACGCCGACGTTGTAGTGCGGATGCCAACCGGTGCCGGTGTGGGAGCGGGACCCTTCCACAGCCAGAGCAATGAAGCCTGGTTTGTGCATACCCCCGGATTGAAAGTGGTTTATCCGTCCAATCCGGCTGATGCGAAGGGATTGCTGCTGGCTGCCCTGGCCGATCCGAATCCGGTAATGTTCTTCGAGCATAAGGCATTGTATCGGAGTATTTCAGGTGAAGTGCCCGAGGGGTATTATACAGTTCCGATTGGCAAGGCTAAGACCGTTCGCGAAGGAAGCGATGTAAGTATCATCACCTATGGTGCCGGAGTGCACTGGGCGCTGGAATATGCCGATCAGCACCCCGATACCAGTGTCGATATCCTGGATCTGCGGAGCCTGTTGCCACTGGATTATGATGCCATCCGAAATTCGGTTGCGCGTACAGGTAAGGTCCTCATTCTGCACGAAGACACGCTGACCGGCGGCATTGGCGGTGAACTCAGCGCCTGGATCGCGGAACATTGCTTTGAACTGCTCGACGCACCCGTTATGCGATGCGCTTCGCTGGATACACCGGTTCCGTTCAATATAGAATTGGAGAAAAATTTCCTGGCGAAATCGCGACTGGCTACAACGCTGGATCGTTTGTTACAATATTGATATCATCCGCTTCGGGTCCCGCCGGCTGTGTTTCATCCACGGGCGCTTCGGGTTTGACACGCTTGGGCTCCCGTTCGCCAATCTGCTGACGCCACATCGCGTAGTACAATCCCTTTTGCTCCAGCAGTTCATGGTGCCGGCCTTTTTCGGTGATATGTCCCTTTTCCAGTACGAAAATGGTATCGGCATGCATAATGGTGGAGAGGCGGTGTGCAATCAGGATGGTCATCTGCTTGCCGGATGAGGAAATCTCGCGAATGGTATTGGTGATTTCTTCTTCGGTGATGGAATCCAGAGCAGAGGTCGCTTCATCGAAAATCAGGAGACGTGGTTCACGCAACAGGGCCCGGGCGATCGCAAGTCGCTGTTTCTCACCCCCCGATACCCGTTTGCCACCCTCGCCCAACACGGTATCAAGTCCGCGTTGTGAATAAGCCACCAGGTTGGCGCAGGAAGCTTTCTCCATAGCCGCCAGGATTTGCTCATCGGTGGCATCGGGTTTCACGAACAGCATATTGTCGCGGATGGTGCCTGAAAACATCTGGGTTTCCTGAGTCACGAATCCCAGCTGACGGCGCACGCGGTTATAACGGAGTTGCCTAACCGAAATATCATCGATGCGGATCTCGCCCTCCACAGGGGTGTATAATCCGACCAGCAGTTTTACCAAAGTGGATTTGCCCGAACCCGATGGTCCCACAAAGGCGATGGTTTGTCCCAGTTCCACCTTAAAGCTGATATCTTCCACCGAATTCTGCGTGGCGTTCTTATGACGGAAACTCACATGGTCGAATTCCAGCCTTTCGATGGCATCGATGTCCACGGGTTCTTCGGGGCGATATTCCGGTTCCTTCATCATCAGGTTATTGAAAACCTGGAGCGAGGCTTCGGCTTCGCGGTATTGCAGGATGATATTGCCCAGGTCCTGCAAGGGTCCGATAATAGCAGTGGATATAAACTGCATGGAGATCAATTCACCCGTGGTGAGCACGTTCCGGAAAATCAGCCAGAGCAAAATGAACAGTATCGACTGTTTCAGCAGGTTCAGGGTGGTGCCCTGCAAAAAGGAGAGGGTCCGCACTTTGCGGTTCTTCATCATCTCCAGCTCAAAAATCTGCTGGGTCTTATCACGCAGCCGGCGGATTTCGGAATAGGTCAGTCCCAGGCTTTTCACCAGTTCGATATTGCGGATAGATTCGGTGATGCTGCCACTCATGATATTGGTTTGCCGCACCACCTGGCGCTGAATGGTTTTGATTTTTCGGCTAAGCATGGATGTTAGTCCGCCAAGTAATAGCACACCAATCAGGAAAACAGGAATCAATGCCCAGTGTTTGGTGATGGCATACCAGATCAGGAAAGCCATCCCCACCAGAGTGGAGAAAAGAATATTGATAAAGGAATTGATGAACCGTTCGGTGTCGGTGCGCACTTTCTGCAGTTTGGAAACGGTTTCGCCACTGGTTTGGTCCTCGAGTCCTTCGTAAGGCAGTCGCAGGGTCTGGCGCAATCCGTCATTAAAGATTTGCATGCCGAATTTCTGCACCACGAGTCGCACAACATAATCTTTGAAAGTGGAAGCGATGCGGGATAAGAGCGCAATACCGATGGCCAGCAGCAGCAGCCATACCACACCGCGGGTTCTTTCTTTTTCGGAGAGATTATCGGGATTCAGCGCATAGGTATCAATCACCTTACCGAAGATCACCGGATCATAGAGGGCTAATACCTGTGAGGCGGCCGCCAGTACAAGTGCCAGTATAACCCAGCCGCGATAGGGCTGCAGGTATTGCCATAGAATTTTCATATCATTTGGTTACTTCTTTAAACACACGGATGAAGTTTCCTCCGAGGATCTTGCGGATATCTTTTTTGCTGTATCCCCGCACCAGCAGGGCCGATGTGATATTGGGCATATCTTCCACGCCGTCCAGATCCAGGGGTGCCAATTCTATGCCATCAAAATCGGAGCCAATTCCAACATGATCCACGCCCACCATCTTCACGATATAATCGAGATGGTCGAGCAGCACATTCATTGAGGGGCGAAGGGCTTCGACTTCCGAAGGGAAACGGGCGGTCAGATGGGCGTTTATCTCATATTCCGGTACCTGCAGTGCTACCAGCGAATCGATGATCGCCTGGTGTTTGTTTGTGAATTCTGTCATCCGCCGATTATAGGTGCTGTCCAGAAAGCCCGCATAAAAATTGAGGAATATCACGCCGCCGTTTTTGGCAATGGCCCTGATCTGATCGTCTTTGAGATTGCGCGGAACGGGACAAATAGTATACACACAGGAATGAGATGCTATCACCGGTTTGGTGGATACTTCAATCGCGTCGTAAAAACTTTGTTCGCCCACATGGCTGAGATCCACCATCATGCCGAGATCATTCATGCGGCGTACCACCTGTTTGCCAAACTCCGATAATCCCTTTGCCTGAATGGGGGTGGGTTGCTGGCGGTCGAAAAAGGTTTCGTCCCACGCAGAACTTGCCCAGGAGGTGGAGTTGTTCCAGGTAAGCGTGAGGTAGCGCGCCCCGCGTTTGTATAAACTGTCGAGATAATCGAGCCGGTCTTCAATCATATGCCCGCCTTCCACGCCCTTCATGGCGCCCAGTTTCCGGGTGCGTACGGCTTTGCGCAGATCCTTCATCGTATTCACATGCATGATTTTTTTGGGATTGCGCGCCACGATGGCATCCAGTGAATCAATTTCACGCAAAGCATGGGCGAAAGCGGTGCCGTGACCATAACGCTCATCACAGAAAATGGAAAAGATCTGGATATCGATTCCTCCGCGACGGAAGCGCACGAGATCACTATGGGTTTTACCGCTGAGATCGTCTTCGATGTTTAATCCTTTCAGTATGGCTGTGGACAACACATCATTATGGGTATCCACCACGATTGATTTTTCGTGCAGGTTTTTCTGTGCAAACAACAGGCCGGGAACCATGGCCAGACAAAGGCAGCAGATTTTACGCATCTCCGGCAACAATCGTTTAATAATAGGTTCTGACATAGTTTATGAACTGGTGTATGACTATTGCTTAACAAACTCGTATGGCGTGTGCTCCACAAATCCCGATACAGTAACGGTTACCGATTTCACTTTTCCGTTTTCGATCGTGAAGGGCCAGATCCGGTTTCCGTAAATCGGATCATTAAAGCTGGCCAGGAAACGCGATCCACCCAGGCTGCCGAGGGTGACAAAACGTCCGGGATGGTGTTCGAATCTTGCCACCAGCTGCCCCTTTTCCAATTTGATCGTCATCTTTCCGTAAATCTCATGCAGATAAGTTCCCGCGAACTGAGCCAGCGGAACGGCCGGCGCAAGTTTTAAGGCAACCGAATCGCGCTTTTCCTTCAGGAATGCCTGATTCTGTTTTTCGCCCTGCATATAATCGTCGAAATACAGCTGATGATAATTCCGATAGGGCAGATCCAGACAGGCATCGAGCAATTCCCATTTCAATGCTTCGTACAGGATATTCGAATCGGTATTCGTGAACACGATGATGCCCAGTTTCGCTTCGGGCACCAGCGTAACGGCAGTTACAAATCCGTTGACCCCACCAGTATGCTCCACAATTCGGTTGCCTTCGTAGGAGAAGGTGAACCATCCCAATCCATATTGATAAAACTGAGCGCGGTTAAAAGGATGACCACCCAATCCCATTACCGTATGCGGTTGCATGGGCTCTTGTACGGCAAATGGTTCGAATATCCGTTTGCCATTGAGTTCGCCATTGTTCAGCAGGGTTTGTACCCAGAGTCCCATGTCCGAAATACTCGAGGCGATCACTCCTGCCGGTTTCATATTATCGAGATTTCCGTAAGCCACTTTTTTCAGCACCCCTTCCGTAACGGTATGGGCCCTCGACATGAGCGGCGATTTCGCATACTCACGCGATTCGGCAATGGAGTTTTTCATCCCGATGGGTTCAAAAATCTGTTCGCGGATAAAATCGCTATAGGGATGGCCGCTCGCTTTTTCGATGATCTCTCCGGCGATGGCATACCCCGCGTTAGTATAACCCCAGGTGGTGCGAAATCCGTGCATGGGTTTGATCATTCCGAATTTCTGTTTCACCTGTGAATAGCTGAGATCGGAATCGAAATACATGAAATCGCCCTGGAAGGTTTCGTAGCCCATGCGGTGACTCACGAGATCGCGGATGGTCATCTCCTTAGTTATCCATGGATCATAGACCTGGAAATCGGTGACCCATTTCTTCACCTTATCGTTCAGATTGAGTTTGCCCTGTGATTGCAGAACGGCCAGGGCGGTTCCCGTGAAAGCCTTGGTATTGCTGCCGATGCCAAAAAGGGTGTTTTCATCCACCGGGTTGCTGGTTCCCACTTCCTTAACACCATAGCCTTTTTTGACCAGCCACTGTCCGTCTTTGATCACAGCAACGGCCATACCCGGGATCTTCCATTTATTCATGGCATCGCTGATATAGGCATCGAGACTGTCGGACAGGAATTTATTACGGGAACCGGGCTGCGCCATGCTGCTCAGCTGGCAGAACAGGGTAAGGACGCACCCGATCAGGAGGCTTGCTCTCATGCATTGATGTTTACCTCCTAAAAATAGGGTTATTATACGTTTATTCCCACCAATTGTCTTCTCGCCGGCCTTCCAGTTGTCCGCCGAGTTTACGGATTCGCTTATATTGTTCCGCGGCTTTCTTCATGTATTCGAGCAGTTCGTATTCGGATGCGGCTACTACTGCTTCGTAGGGTGGGGCGTAATAACGGTAGAAGGTATCCACATCCGGACCGGTAAGTCCGGTAATCTTGATAATCTTGGCGCGCGAGAAACGATAGGCCACATATTTGTCCTGCTCCTCTTCAAGCAGGCGATCGCGGAAAGCAGCCATGCTCCGGTTTCGCCGGAAACGGAAGGAATTGATCAGCTCGTTGATATCGAGTCCCACGCCGAAATTACCCGAAGCCGGACTGGCCGAGGAGAGTGCGAGTCCGGGTTTCTTATAGTCAAAAACCTTGGCATAGTCCTGCCGGTTCTGCATACTGTCGATCCGGTAGTCTTTGGGCATCACGCGGATTTCGCGCAGGGTGGTGACGTTCACGTGCAGGGAGATATCAAACTGCGAATACTGCGGGATGGTGCTTACGGCATATTTGGGGGTAGGGCGACCCAGATAGGAGAAATAAATCGAGTCGTCTTCCGGCACCACGATGCTGTAACGTCCCATTGAGTCTGTAACCGTACCCCTTCCGCTGGTGCTGAGCACGCTCACCGAGCCCAGGGGGAATACTTTATTCATTTCATACACGGTGCCGCTTATGCGAACCTGTGCCTGAACCAGGGATGCGATAGCGATAAAGGCGAATAATAATATGTAGCGAAGCCGCGTCATGATGGGTTTACAAGGGTACAACCAAAACCTGAAAATCAGATCAGGTTCACTGATTTTTAACGAGCTGCGATTGCAAAACTGATTCGATGACGGTCGGAAAATGTTGGTGTTCCAGCTGGTGGATGCGCTCAGCCAGGGAGTCGGGGGTATCATCGGGCTTTACTTCGCAGGTGGCCTGGAAGATGGTGCCGCCATGATCATATTGTTCATCCACATAATGTATGGTGATACCCGATTCCTTTTCGCCCGCGGCGATCACGGCCTCATGCACAAAATGCCCGTACATCCCCTTACCGCCATATTTGGGAAGAAGGGCGGGGTGGATGTTCACGATTCGCGAAGGGTAGGCTTTGATGAGATCGGCCGGCACCTTCCAGAGGAATCCCGCCAGGACGATAAAATCGATGCCGGCGGCTGCCAGTTCGGGGAGGTAGGCATCGCCCCGGAAAAATTTCTCCTTTTCTATAATCAGGGTGGGGATGGATGCGGCCCTGGCTTTGTCGAGCACGCCCGCATTGGGTTTATTGCTCACGATCAGGGCTACCCGAACCTGGGGGTTGCCGGCGAAATGCTGAATAATCTGTTGGGCATTGGATCCGGTTCCGCTTGCAAAAATGGCGATGGAGACCGGGGACGGACTGGGGTTAACAGGTTTTTGCATGATTCTCTTCAATATGCGGGCAAGATACGACCGAAAAAAGGGAAACTGGCCGAGGGGGATGCTGACGAGGATCACCATGAGGGGCCAGATCAGGGTTACCACTATTATATATAATATGGACCAGGCAATGGGATGGATGTCGGGCAGAAAACCCAGTACCCGTCGGCCCAGCCAGCCGGTTAAACTGCCGCCGAGGGTGAAAGTGGTCAGAATCGCCAGGAGTTGCCATCCGTTTACTTTCCATTTTTGGCGGAGTTTGTTAAACATCGTACAAAGAAACTGGAATAACTTGAACAAAAGGTATTACGAATAGCAAGTATTCGCTATTTGAAAAAATTACACAATTCGTTGAAATGCAAGCGCTGCGCGGTCAAAAAAAAATGCAGGATGTTGATAGATTGTCAATAACGTGTCATATTTTTGCCCCCGAATTGAGGCATTTTAACATTACCAACGATATTTCCAGCTTATGATTCACTATAGATCGATCGCGCAGAGATTTGCACTCATTTTAATGTTGTTGACGGTGCTTTGTTTCGATCAGAGCGTATTTGCACAGGATGGGAAATCTCTGTTCCAGCAGAATTGTGCGTCTTGTCACGCCGTTCACAAGGATCTGACCGGGCCTAAACTGGCGGGCATTGAAGAGCGTGTACCGGACAAAAAGCTGCTGTACGACTGGATTCGCAATAACCAGGCCGTACTGAAATCTGGTAATAAGTACTTCAACGACCTCTACAATCAGTGGAACAAGACTCCGATGAACCCCTTCCCGAACCTGTCGGACGAAGAAATCGGAGCCATCATCTCGTATATTAACTCTGTACCGGAACCCGGTGCAGCCGCTGGTGCCGCCGTTCAGGGTGATCCCTCAGCCAAAGCAAGTGAGTCTGATAACTCGCTGATTTTCGGCGTTTTGACGCTGATCCTGGCTGTTATCGTGCTGGTTCTGCTGCAGGTAAACGCCAACCTGAAGCGCCTGGCCGACGAGAAAGACGGTCTGCCTTCTTATGAGCCCGTGCCCTTCTATCGCAACAAGGCTTATATCGCCCTTTTCGCCGTAGTATTATTTATTATCGGCGGATACTTCACCATTCAGGGTGCGATCGGACTGGGACGTTCAAAAGACTATCAACCCGAACAACCTATTTTCTATTCACATAAAGTGCATGCCGGTACAAACCAGATCAACTGTTTGTACTGTCATGGTGGAGCGCAGGAAGGCAAGCACGCCAATATTCCTTCTCTCAACACCTGTATGAACTGTCACATGGCCATCAGCGAGTACACTGGTCCGGATAAGCTGTATCGCGAAGACGGCACTGAAGTGGACGGAACTGCCGAGATTCAGAAACTGTACAGCTATACCGGTTGGGATCCCACGGCTAAGAAATACGTGAACGAACCCAAGCCGATCGAGTGGGTGAAAATTCACAACCTGCCTGATCACGTTTACTTCAACCACGCACAACACGTGAATGCAGGCCAGGTAGCATGTCAGACCTGTCATGGTGATATCCAGAACATGGGTGAGGTTTACCAATACTCCGACCTGAGCATGGGATGGTGTATCAACTGTCACCGTGAAACCAAAGTGCAGTTTGAAGACAACAAGTTTTATAGCATTTACGAGAAATTCCACGAAGACCTTAAGAGTGGAAAGATGGATAGTGTAACCGTAGAGAAAATCGGTGGCACAGAGTGTCAGAAATGTCACTATTAATTGAATAGCATAGCATAGTAATAAACCATTTTTTATCACCAAAATCAGCACCCCATCCGGGGTTTGGTATATGGAGCAAAAAAAGTACTGGCAAAGTTTCGGAGAGTTGACCAACTCAGCAGCACATCAGCAGAACGCGCAGGACGAGTTCAAAGAAGAACTTCCTTTTGAAGGATTCGATGATAAGGGGCTGGGATCTGCTACCACACCTCGCCGTGACTTCCTTAAATATGTGGGATTCAGCACAGCGGCAGCAGCAGTTGCGGCGAGTTGTGAGATGCCTGTAAAAAAGGCTATTCCTTTTGTTAACCGTCCTTCCGACGTTATTCCGGGAGTTGCTAATTACTATGCTACCACCTTTGTTGCCGGTGGTGATGCTATTCCGGTAGTGGCGAAGGTTCGCGATGGTCGTCCCATCAAGATTGAAGGAAACGAATTGTCCAGCTGGTCTAAAGGAGCTACTTCCGCACAGGTACAGGC
>DATCJQ010000399.1:0-6242 GCA_036562745.1 Flavihumibacter sp. | reverse complement strand
CAATGGCGAAAAGGTGAAACCCGCTGAACCTGCTGCCAGCAACCTGATTACGATTAAAAGTCCCATGATCGGAACATTCTACCGTCGTCCGGCACCCGATAAACCCCTCTTTGTAGAAGTGGGCGACGAAATTGTTCCCGGTAAAGTAGTATGCATCATAGAAGCCATGAAGCTCTTCAATGAAATCGAAAGTGAAGTGAAGGGTAAAGTGGTAAAAATTCTGGTTGAAGACGCGTCTCCGGTGGAGTACGATCAGCCCTTATTCCTGGTAGAACCAGCATAATGCATTAATTCTAACCAACGAAGATGTTTAAAAAAGTATTAATCGCTAACCGCGGTGAAATTGCGCTTCGGGTTATTCGTACTTGTCGCGAGATGGGTATCAAAACCGTAGCCGTGTATTCCACCGCGGATAAGGATAGTTTACACGTAAAATTTGCTGATGAGGCGGTTTGTATCGGTCGTCCCCAGGGCGCTGATTCATACCTCAATATTCCTCACCTGATGGCTGCGGCGGAAATCACCAATGCCGATGCCATACACCCGGGTTACGGCTTCCTGGCGGAGAACGCCCGTTTTGCAGAAATCTGTGGCGAGCATGGAATCAAGTTTATCGGCCCTCAGCCCGATCAGATCCGCGCCATGGGCGATAAGATCACTGCCAAGGAAACCATGATCCGCGCCGGGGTTCCTGTTATTCCCGGTTCCGAAGGGTTGCTGGAAAGTCTCGAACAAGCTTATTCGGTAGCCGATAGTATGGGGTATCCCGTTATCATCAAAGCCACTGCCGGTGGCGGTGGTAAGGGCATGCGCGTAGTGTGGTCGCGCGAGGAAATGGAACGCGCTTACAATACCGCCAAGGCCGAAGCCCTGGCTTCCTTCAAAAATGACGGCATCTACATGGAGAAATTCGTGGAAGAACCCCGTCATATCGAAATCCAGGTGGCCGGTGACCGTTACGGCAAAGTTTGTCACCTCAGCGAGCGCGACTGTTCCATTCAACGCCGTCACCAGAAGCTGGTTGAGGAATCGCCCTCGCCCTTCATGACGCCCGAACTGCGCCAGGCAATGGGCGAAGCTGCGAAAAAAGCGGCGGCTGCCATCAGCTACGAAGGTGTGGGAACCATTGAGTTCCTCGTGGATAAACACCGCAATTTCTATTTCATGGAGATGAACACCCGGATCCAGGTAGAACATTGCGTTACCGAAGAGGTAATCAACTTTGATCTGATTAAGGAACAAATCAAGATCGCGATGGGTGAATCCATCAGCGGTCGCGATTATGAGCCCCAGATGCACGCCATCGAATGCCGGATCAACGCGGAAGATCCTTACAACGATTTCCGCCCGAGTCCCGGTAAGATTACGGTGCTGCACACGCCGGGTGGACATGGGGTGCGGGTAGACAGCCATGTATATGCAGGCTATACTATCCCTCCTTACTATGATTCCATGATCGGTAAGCTGATTACGGTTGCACGTACCCGTGATGAAGCCATCAATACCATGTATCGCGCATTAAGCGAGTATGTGATCGAGGGCGTGAAAACCACCATCCCCTTCCATCTGCAACTGATGCAGAACGAAGATTTCCGGAAAGGTAATTTCACTACCAAATTTCTGGAAGGATTCAAGATGAAATAAGGAGATGGATTCTACAGAAAGCTAGTCAACATCCAAATAATTCAAAAGTCAGAGCGGAGCATCTCCAATCTGACTTTTGTTTTTTATGCCGTCTGCAGTGAGTCGAGCAGCAGTTCATTAAAGTTGGAGAGGGAACCCAGTTTGAGGTCGGCGGCAGCCCAACGCGGATCGTTGAACACTTCGGATGCCGGAACCACCACGCATTTCATCTTGGCTGCCTTGGCGGCGATCAATCCGTTGAATGAATCTTCAAATACAATGCAGTTAAGCGGACTCACGTTCAATGCGGCGGCGCAATTAATAAAAACTTCGGGATGTGGTTTGCCATAAGCCAGCGTACCCGCAGAACAGATTTCATCAATACAGGAGGCAATACCCAGTTTCTCCACCACCACCTGGATGAGTCGCATGGGAGAGGAGGATGCGAGACCGATGCGGTAACTTTTCTCCTTAAAAAATTGCAGAATAAAATCCACACCCGGCAGTGCAACACCTTTCACGCGAATTTTTTCAAGGGCCATATCTTCAATGGTACGGATGGCTTCCGGCGCATGAATGGGATCAATCCGAAAATGATGAAACCAGTGTTCAATCCACTCCGGTGTCCGAAGTCCTGTGCTGGAATGGTATTGCTGACTGGTGAGTTTTACGCCGTAGTGGGATAGGGTTTCAATTCCTGCTTCCTGCCAAAGTGGTTCTGAATCAATCAGAAGTCCGTCCATATCAAAGATTGCCGCGTGTTGAGCCATGCGCAAATATACGTTGCTGTAAGCTGATAATGGGCGTATTGTCTTTTCAAATCACTATCTTGCAAGCGGTTGTAAGCATACAAATTCAATGCATGAGTGATTTCATTGATCGATTGAAACAGGTCAGGCTGGTTCGCAAACTGGTCTATGCAATTGTGGGCATTGTTTCCTATCCGGGTTTGGTCATTTTTAATAAACTGAAAATATCGGGTACTGAACATATTCAGGATCTTCCGAAAAAAAATGTGTTGTTCGTCAGTAATCATCAGACCTATTTTGCCGATGTAATAACCTTTCTTCATATTTTCTGTGCGGTTAAATGGCGCAAGAAAAACAGGCTGGGATTGCCTTATTATCTGTTGAATCCTTTTACCAATGTGTATTATGTGGCGGCGGAAGAAACCATGAAGGGAAGTCTGATCAGCAAGTTTTTTATGCTGGCAGGCGGACTAACGGTGAAGCGTACGTGGAGACAGGGTGCCACTGAAGTTCGTCGGGGGTTGGATCCGTCTGATACGCGGAAAATTGAGCGGGCCCTGGGGGGCAGCTGGGTGATTACCTTTCCGCAGGGAACCACCAAAGCGTTTGCACCTGGACGTAAGGGCACGGCGCTGATCATTAAAAAGAATCGTCCGATTGTGGTGCCTGTGGTGATCAATGGTTTCTGGCGCGCTTTTACCAAGAAAGGTTTGAGCTTTAAGAAAAGAGGCTCAATTCTTACCGTTCGATTTAAAGAGCCGCTGAAAATCGATTACGAAGCCAGCACCGAAGAAATTTTGGAACAGATCATGGATGCAATCGAACAGAGCAAAAAGTACATGATGAAGGTGCCGCACCTGGCAGAGGCATTAAAAGAAAAGCAGGCCGCTAAAACCGGACAGGGCCTGCAATCATCATAAGTTGTTTGATTGGTGATCGTTAATCAGGCTGCGGAATATGCGATCCCGCAGCCTGATTTTTTATTCTTCTGCACTGAACAGTGCTTTCAGTTCAGTGGCGTCAGCCGCTTTCATTTTACCGCCGAGGATAAGGCGCAGTTGTCTTCTGCGCAGCGCTCCGTCGAAGAGTTTCTTTTCGCTGTCTGTTTCCGGAACCAGCACGGGAACGGGACGCGGTTTACGGTTGGGATCCAGCGCCACAAAAGTGTAATATGCTTCGTTGCTTTTGTATTTGTATTGATGCGTGAGGTCTTCACCCCAAACGCTCAGGTGCACTTCCATGGAAGAGTTGAAGGAGCGGGTTACCACTGCTTCGATATGTACGGCATTCCCCAGTTTGATGGGAGATTCGAAAGAGATATTATCTACAGAAGCTGTAACAACGGGTGCATTACAATGTTTGCCGGCAGCGAGTGCGGCTGCAATATCCATCCAGTACATGAGTCGTCCGCCCATCAGGTTACCGAATACGTTGGTGTCGTTGGGTAACACAAGTTCCGTCATGATGACCTTGCTGTCTGAAGGTTTTTTTGTTTGCATAATGAATTGTTTTATCCGGCCGCAAGCTACGCCAGTTATTCCATCTACGATCAAATGCTGATTTTTTCCAGCGATTGCAGGTAATCTTCCTCCACATCGGCGCCGAGGCCAATGCCCCCGGGCAGGATCACCTGGTAGTTTTTGTATTGGATACCGCCGGTAACAGGATCTTTCAGGTGCCCGATCAGGCAGGTATCCATGTCAAAGTACTGAACATTGGGAGAAGCCGTGGCAAAGTGAGCGCAGGCCGTAAGTGCCAGCCGGCTTTCCAGCATGCCACCGATCATGCAGGGAATATTGCGTTCCTCGCATACCCGGTTGATTTCCATCGCTTCCAGTATGCCGCTGCTCTTCGATAATTTGATATTCACATAATGGCAGCTGTCGGTATCCATCAGGCGAAGGGCATCGCGATGGTCAAATACCGATTCATCGGCCATAATGGGAACCGGTGATACCTGTTTCAACAGAGGCAGGAGCCGGTCGTTATAGGTGCGCATGGGTTGTTCGCAAAACTGGATATCGAGATCGGCCAGCGAACTGAGCACCTGCAGGGCCCCATCATAATCCCAGCCCTGATTGGCATCGATCCGGAGTTTTATATCTGCTCCCACCGCTGTGCGAATGGCTTTCACTCTTTCAATATCGGTATCGGGATCTTTTCCCAATTTTATTTTGATCGTGCGTACGCCTTTCGCCACATATGCACGGGCCGTTGCTGCCATCTCCTCCACGGAACCAATGCCGATGGTGAGGTCGGTTTCCATATAACGGGGTTCATTTCCCCCTAAAAATTTATACAGGGGCAGATTGGCGGCTTTGGCAGCAAGGTCATAAAGCGCCATGTCGAAAGCACTCTTAACCGTGCTGTTGCGTGCCGTGAAAAGATGCAATTCCTGCATCCTTGAGTCAATGGCAAGCGGATCTTTCCCTTTCCAAAGTGCAGCAAAATCCTGTGCCATCACAAAGCAGGTCGACTGTGTTTCGCCTACTATCATGGGAAAGGCAGAACATTCCCCCACGCCATAAAGTCCCTCGTCGGTATGAATGCGGATAAAAAGATTTTGCGCAAATGTCATGGTGCCGGTAGCAATCGTGAACGGAGTCATCGGAATGCTGTAGCGATAGATATCGGTATGGGTAATTTTCATGCTTAAAAAGGTAACCGAAAATAGAAAAAACTTGCCAAACGCTTATTTTTGCGGATCTAACAGACCCACATGAATCCTCATCCATCCCTTTCCTTTGATAACACAGAGAATGCTTTTGCCTATAAGTCAGACAAAGCGCTGCGCAAAGCACATTTTCTTTTTTCTTCCATGGGATATGCATCCCTGGTCAAAATCGGTACGCGTATTACACCCTGGGCTATTCGGGTTGGATTGCCGGTAAAGGGACTGATCCGCAATACCCTGTTCGAGCAGTTTGTAGGAGGAGAAACCCTCGAAGAAACCGCGAAAGTGGCGGATTTGCTGGGACAGTATAACGTGAATGTTATTCTCGATTATGGTGTGGAAGGCGGTGATCATGGCGAAGAGGGATTGGACCACTCCTGCAATGAATTTATCAAGGTGATCAATTATGCAGCCACGCAGCCGAATATTCCGTTCATGAGTATCAAGGTAACCGGACTGGCGCGTTTTGGTTTGCTGGAAAAACTGGATGCTGCCTCCCATGCGCGCAGTGGATTCGAAGGAAAAGTGCATACGGAACTGCTGGATAAAAATGAACTTGCAGAGTGGGAGCGGGTAGTGGCTCGCATGGATCGGATCTGTTCCACTGCTGCGGAGAAAAATGTGGGCGTGCTGGTGGATGCAGAGGAGTCCTGGATTCAGGATCCGGTGGATGCGATCACCATGCAAATGATGGAGAAATACAATCGCAGCAAAGCGGTGGTTTATAATACGATTCAGCTCTACCGGCACGATCGGTTACAGTTTCTGAAAGACAGTTATCAGCAGGCTGAAGAAAAGCAGTTTATACTCGGTGCCAAACTGGTGCGGGGCGCATATATGGAGAAGGAACGTAAACGTGCGGAAGAGATGAAATATCCTTCACCCATCCAGCCTAATAAGGAAGCGACCGATCGCGATTATAATCTCGGTGTGGAATTTTGTATCAAACATCTCGAGCGGATCGCGCTGATTGTAGCCTCGCATAATGAGTATAGCAATCTCCATGCAACCCGCTTATTGCAGGAAAACGGACTTGCACTGAATCATCATCACATTCATTTCTCCCAGTTGTATGGCATGAGTGATAATATCACATTTAACCTGGCAAAAGCCGGTTGCCCTGTGAGCAAATACCTGCCCTTTGGTCCCATTGAGGAAGTGGTTCCCTATCTCATGCGACGCGCCCAGGAGAATAG
>DATCJQ010000397.1:0-8424 GCA_036562745.1 Flavihumibacter sp. | reverse complement strand
ATCCATATCCTTGAGATAAGCGATCCGATCCTCGGTAATCTTATTCTGCTGCTTGAGGATTTCCACCTGCTGGCGATGACGTTCCTTATCCATCACCTGCTGCATTTCCTTCTTCAGCTTCTCGTTTTCACGCAGCAGTTTGTTGAGTTCTTTTTCTTTCTTTTCCAGTTCGCGCAGATCCTGTTCGGTACGGTTCAGCAGTTTATCCAGACGGAAATGGTCCTCATCCACCATGCTGCGGGCACGATCGATTAAGCGCTTATCCAGCCCGATTCGTTGTGCGATGGAGAAGGTATAGGAAGATCCGGGTTTGCCGATGATGAGTTTGTACATCGGCAGCAGGTTTTGCTCGTCGAATGCCATCGCCCCGTTGATGATGCCCGGCGTTTTATTGGCCATCACCTTCAGATTGAGATAGTGCGTGGTTACAATGCCCATCGCGTGTTTGCGGGCCAGTTCCTCCATGATCACTTCCGCAAAAGCGCCCCCGAGATTGGGATCCGAACCACTTCCCAGCTCGTCGATGAAAAACAGGGTTTTCCCGTTCGCCACTTCCATGAAATGCTTCATGTTTTTGAGGTGCGAGCTATAGGTACTCAGCTCAAACTCCAGACTTTGGGTATCGCCGATATGGATCAGCAACTGCTTGAAGATGCCGAATACGGAGGACGGGTGCACCGGAACCAGCAACCCCGCCTGCACCATCATCTGGTTCAGTCCCACCGTTTTCATGGTCACGGTTTTACCGCCGGCATTGGGACCACTGATCACGAGTATCCGGTTCTTTTCATCGAGGGTCAGGGTCACCGGTATGGTGGGCTTATCCGCCCGCTTGTTGTAAATGAACAGCAAGGGATGGTAAGCGTTTACCAAATGGATATGCGCCTTATCGGTCACAACAGGGTACTCGCCGTTATAGTCGTCGGCCAACCGCGCCTTGGCCTTGATAAAATCGTACTCACCGCAGATCCGGAGCCATTCCTTAAGCAAATCGGCATATTTGGATATCTGGGCCGTGAGTGCGCGCAGAATGCGATACACTTCGCGGCTCTCCTCGTTTTCGAGCGAGTAAACCTCATTGTTCAGCTCGATGGTCTCCTCCGGTTCGATAAAGGCCGTTTTCCGCGTATCACTCTCGCCATGGAGAATGCCCTTTATCATCCGCTTCTGTTCGGCAAAAACGGCCACCACACGGCGACCATTCAGGAAGGATTCCTCTATATCGGCCAGGTAACCCTGTTTGTTGAGTTTCTGAATAACGCGATCGAATACCCGACGCAGATCGGAGCGTTTTTTATAGAGACTGATCCGGATACGACGCAGCTCTTCCGAGGCATTGTCCAGCACATGACCGTTCTCATCCAGCACTTCATTGATATCAGCCTGTATGGCTTTCTCGTAATAACTGCCTTCGATCACTTTCACCAGGGCCGGATAGATTTCACGCCTTTCCTTGTCGAACCAGCGGAACACCCGCTCCATATTTTCGCTGAGCTTGCGTATCTGAACAAACTGCTCACCGGTCAGCACGGCACCGGGAATACCCACCAGTTTCAACTCCTTCGACAGGTTCAGCACAAAATCATTGGGAAAATATATGGCATTCTGAACCAGGGTGCGGTATTCATGCGTTTGTTTGAGCTCGGTCTCGATAAAAGAGATCCGCGTATGAATACGAAGCTCCCGGGCTTTCTGGGTAGCATATTCCGTTTTACAATGGGTTTCCAACAGGGATTTGATCTTGTCAAACTCCAGCTGAACGACCGCCGACTCTGGAAACAATTTCATAGACGCAAGTTAGCACAATCACCCGACGGGTATCCGGCGTCGTGCACGGGATTTGTTAAACACATTCTGTCCCTTCATCTTACCCTTGCGGAGTTTTTTCTGTTCTTCTTCGGGAAGATGAATGATATCCTGGCATTCCTTACTGCAACATCCCTCGTATTTTTCTGCGCAGGATTTACATTGGATGAAAAGCAGGTGACAACCTTCATTGGCGCAGTTGGTATGATCATCGGCCGGCTCGCCACACTGGTGACAACGGGCAATCACATCTTCCGTAATCCGCTCGCCCAGGCGGTTATCGAACACAAAGTTTTTTCCCTTGAACTTGATGGGAAGTCCCAGTTCACGGGCCTTGTTGGCATAGTGAATGATACCACCTTCGAGGTGATACACATTTTTAAATCCTTTGTGCAACAGATAAGCACTGGCTTTTTCACAGCGGATACCACCGGTGCAATACATGATGATATTCTTATCCTTGTCTTTCTCCAGCATTTCAACGGCCATGGGCAACTGATCGCGGAAGGTATCGCTGGGCACTTCGATAGCGCGCTCAAAATGGCCCACTTCGTATTCGTAATGGTTACGCATATCCACCACGATGGTTTCCGGGTCCTCGGTCAGTTTGTTGAAGGTAGCCGCATCCACATATTTACCGCGATTGCGCATATCGAAATTGGGATCATCGATGCCGTCGGCCACGATTTTTTCCCGCACTTTGATCTTCAACACCCAGAAGGACTTTCCATCATCGTCAACGGCTATGTTTAACCGAATACCGTTCAATGGTTCATAACTGTACAGTGTTTCGCGGAACGCTTCGAAATTGGGCGTGGGCACGCTGATCTGCGCGTTGATGCCTTCATTTGCCACATAGATCCGTCCGAATACTTTCAATGCATCGAATTTCAGATACAGTTCGTCGCGAAAGGCTTTGGGATCTTCAATAAAAAAATAATGATAAAAAGAGATGGTTGTCCGGGGTTCGGTTTCTTCCATCAAACGCTTTTTCAGCTCCTCCTGGGAGACACGATTGTGTAATACGGGCATGTTTTTGGAAATTTTAAGGACACTTGCCTGGTGAACAAAATTTCAATTGCGCGGCAAAGGTAACAAAACCTGCCTTTCCGGACGTTATAAACCTTTGCCGCCCCCGTAAAACGGCAACTAATCGTTCGAACCAAAGGATAATCCGCGCAGGGAGATCCGGCCATAGGTGCCACTGTAACGTCCCTGTTCGAACTGCAGCACCATATCCACCCGCAGTACTTTGAAGATATTTTCCAAACCGATCAACACTTCCCCATAATGGCGGTTTCCATCGAGCCAGAGGGCGTTTACTCCCCCTACCAGGAACCAGTTCAGGTTGCGGAAGCCCGGAATCTTATTCGTCAGCAGCCCGTTCAGATGATGCTCCACATGCCCCTCCAGCCAAATTCTGGCGGTATTGCTGTAGCGGTAATAAGGCAGGGCCTGGAAACTGGTCATATAGTTCTCGGCCCGCAGCAGCTGGTTGCCGTTGAAATGCTTGTAATCAGGCAGCTGCACCGAATCGCGCTGCAGGAATCCGCCCACGGAAACGGCATATTGAAACTGTCCGGCTATTTTCAGGTTCACATCATCCTGCAGACCCGATTCCCATTTCAGGTAATCGACATCCGACCCGAAGATCCCTTTCCAACCCCTGGTCAGTCCCAGCGACATGGATGGATATTTCGACCCCAGGTTCAGCTTCCGATCAGGAAACTCCACAAACCGAAGTCCCGGTTTCCAGCTCAGCTGCAATCCCGTTTCGAATGCCTGGTGCGATTCCATGGGTGCCGCTATCAGGTCAGTGGGATAATTCGGACCAAATGCGCGCCCCTTGCGCTTGCTCCAACCATACTCGGTGGTATTGGCAACTGACCAGCGATCCTGATACTGCGCCGAAGCCGAGAACACAAAGCCATTATTCAGTTCCTGCCGATAACCCAGCTTCGCATACCAGGCCTCGTAGAATTTCATAAAATTCAGTTCACGCAGCAGCGTGCTGAAACTATTGAACAGGGGCGATACCGGCGCTTCATTATTATACTGAAACACATATTTGCCTCCGCTCAAACTCAGCGCACCCGGATTCAGCGTCCCGAAACTATACACCGAACTCAGACGCGCATTCAGATGCCCGTTGGAAAATCCATACCGCACCGTGGGTCTTATGGAGATGCTTTTCCCGTTATACAAGGAATCGAGCTGCTTATTCCAGCTGCCCGAAACGGCAAGCGCCAGCCCCTCGGCCGTATTATAGCTGACCGAACGCAGCAGCGAATTGACACTGATGCTCACATTCTTTTTCTGGATACTGTAATTCTGTCCCGTTAACAGCAGCCCTGTTGTATTAAATCTGTTTCGGATCCGGTCAATAGAATCGAGATAACGGGGATCCCTACGCGCTTGTTCGAGACTATCCTTTCGCCGGTAGTCCATGATCTCCTCGGGCTGCAGGGGCAGTGGACGAATCGAATCCCAATAAGCCACCGATTTCCTGTTCGATCCCTCGTGGTATTTCATCACCACATTATTGAAATATTTGGGCTCGAATTCCGGCTTCATTTCGAAATCATCATACACCGTCACCGAACTTCCGGTAGCATCAAATCCCAGGCGTTTAATCGTGGGATACAAGACCTGCTTGCGGATTACCCAGTGCTGATTATCCACCGGCGAATACAGCTGTTCAATCTGCAGGGTATCCAGCAGTTCCATCTGCGAGGTCTTCAGCAATTGCAATTGCAAACTATGAATCCTCCAGTCGTTTTCCGTGATGTGAATGGTGCCGGAAAACACCGGTTCAAATTTTCTTTTCGGGATGACTTTGATCCGGTTCACTTCCACCCCATCTTCCCAAAAACTCCCCTCGAATTTGTAACGATAATAGTGAAGGGCGTTATTGGCAATGGGACTGATAAATCCCCTTTGGTTCAATCCCTGTATTACAATACTGTTCTGATAAAAATTGATGATGCGCGGAAGGCTTAATCCAAACGAGGAACTGCTGCCGCTCACGCGGGTGGATATCACTTCGAGCTTTTCAGTACCACCGGCCCGCACCGAATATTTCGAGACGGTTTCGGAGAGGTATAAGATCTTTCTCTTGCTGGTATCGCCATCTTCAAAATCCAGTTTCTGCCCCATGAAACGATCGGGAAAATCGCGCAGCTGCAATTGCTCTTTCGTATACACCTGGCAACGGAATCCGGTCAGTTCGTCGAGATGTTCTTTTCTTTTCCTGATCGCATGGCGAATGATTTCATAGGCGGGATCTTCGCCCCCTGTATTCACCACCACTTCCTGCAGGGTGGTCTGCACCAGTGAAAGTTCAAAATCGAGTTTTATGGGATCATTTTCTACGGTGATGGCCTGTTCTTTTTTCGCATATCCCACATGTTGAGCCACCAGCGTGTAAGTGCCGGCAGTAAGACTCAGCTGGTAAAAACCGTTTGCGCCCGATGTGGTTCCCGCGCGACCATTCTTCACATATACCGAAGCATAGGCCAGGGGTTTTCCCTGTTCATCACGAATATATCCACTGATAGTACCTGCCTGCAGCAAAGCGTTTTGCAGCAGCAGCAAAAGAACCGATAAAATGATCCGCATATTAGAATAACTTCCTGGCGAGACTGCCCGAAAGGGCTGCCAATCCGGCCACCAGTCCGCCGATCAACCCGCTTATCAACACCAGTAAAACCGGGTTATCCATTTGCAGGATCAGCCGGGAAACTCTGGAAGCCAGTACGCCCTCGTTGGCTGAATTGATCAGCCATGCATGTACGCTCCAAAGGAGAAAGAGGGCGATGAATCCCGATAAAAACGCTTTCCAGCCAACCTGATGAATGGCGATCGCAACGATGAATGCGCCGATAGCAATGCTCCACCAGGGTAAATATAACCCGAGTACAAAACTTAGCAGCGCCGTGAGTATAGTGGAAATGATAAATTTCATATAAAATATTTTTCGGAACTATCCTTTTCTGAACTCCATGGTCCATTTGATTTTCGGATCGCTGGTTACTCCCCGCTTCAAAAACAGCAAGCGATAATATTTGCCGGCCGCCCATTCGTCCACAAAATTGTCGTAATAACGGCTGCCCGGGTTTCCACTCTGTCCGCCCGGATAGATGCCATAGGCTTCGATTTCATCCGTCATATGGATGACCATCCGCCAGCTCTGGCCATGATCGGGACCGGTGGCATTGATCACACCCTTGCCCCCTCCGATCGGCAGATCGGTGCGGTTAAAAGGTTGAATCACTTTAAGCAAATGATTCACTCGGGTTGCTTTCTGCTTTTCCCAGGCCAGTTTCTTTTCCGCTGCCAGCTTATCAAGTGTTTCAGCGGCCTTATTCAAGGAGAGAGCAAGAATATCTTCCAGGCTTTCCTTCTTATCGGTTTTGATATCATCTATAAAGGAGAAAGCCGAATCGCGGATCAGGCTTTCCACCAGCACATACTCCGGCGGCCAGGGCATGGGATGCGCAGTCTGACCAAACTCGTCGGCAAATACCGCCTGCTGCAATTCGCGCCACCAGTAATCAAATACGGTGGCTCCCTCCGATCCGACGGAGTTGTGCAGATCCCATTGTTTGAAGATATCATAATAGCGACGGGCCGATTCGGTCAGGTGGGCGGGATTGGTACGAAGTAACACCGGTTTGGCGAATTCCGCTTTGGGATTGTAATCATCCATCTGCATGGTCATCATGTGCGCGGGAGTAATGCCCTGCATGGTATCGAGATAACGATTGATGATATATCCGCGGTAAATGGGGAATTCGGTGCCCGTATAATAAGGATAGGATGCATCCACCGAGAGCTGGTTGGCACTGCTCACGTACTGACGATCCGGATTCATCATATGCGGATTCTCCTCCATGGGGATCATGCCACGCCACATATAGGAACTGTCTGTTCCCTGCATGATAAAATCACCCTGGCGACGCCATTTCGCGGGAAACTGTCCCTGTTGCGTAATGGCAATATCTCCCGATTTGGAGGCGAAAATTGCGTTCTGTCCCGGACAGGTCAGATTACGAATGGCGCTGAGGTATTCCTCGTAATTGGTTGCCCGGTTGAGCTCGTAAAATGTTTTTCCGTCATTGGAGGGATCGTGTGCTTTCCAGCGAACGGCCAGGTAACGGGTTCGATTTTCATCCACCTGGAATTTATCATCATACATAACCGGTCCAAACAAGGTATAGGCCACGGTATCATACAGGGTTTCGGCGCCCTTCACTTTGATAATCTCCACCCTTTTTTCAGTGGGTTTCCATTTGCCGTTGAACCAATAGGCCGATTTGCTATGGTCCTGAAATTTGATTTCGTAATAGTCCTTCACATCGCGGCCTGCATTAGTGAAGCCGAAGGAAATATGTTCGTTGAAGCCGATAATCACATTGGGCGATCCGGGGAAGGTAACGCCATAGGCGCTGAACTCCGGAGTGGTCAGCTGCATTTCAAACCAGAGCGAGGGAAGATTGAGTCCGAGGTGCGGATCATTACAAAGTATGGGGCGTCCGGATGCTGTTTTGGCTCCCGATACAGCCCAGTTATTACTTCCGTTTTCGGGATTCGGTTTGTTTTCCAGCACCCGCGGAATGCTGTCGCTGCGAAAAGAGAAATACAACGAGTCGGCATCCGCCGGCGGTTCCAGATCCAGGGCCGGGCTAACCGGATAGGGATTCCTGGCCGTATTGGGAACGATGGGCCGCAGTGAGTCGGCCAGATAATAGTACAACTGTTCAAACTCCAGAGATGAGAATACCGAGCGGGCATTGGTAAACTCGAGGTCCGATTCCGAACCAGCCAGATCATAGCTCATGTACTTCAGGAGCAGCGCGGTTTTGAGGAGCGACCATTTCTCGGGATAGTATCCCAGAAGTTTGTATTCGATGGGCAGTTCCGACATGGTGAGTTGCCCGATATAGGCATTGACGCCGTCGGCATAGGCCTGATAGGATGCCAGGGAGGCCGGGTCCTTTTCCATTTCCTTCACGGCCTGTTCGGCGGCGTAAACCATACCCAAACGGCGCATGCTCCGGTCGTAATTGAGAATGCGTCCTTCGGGACCTTCACCCAGCACTTCGCTAAGGCGCCCGGCTGCTGCATGGGTTTGGAATTCCATTTGCCAGAGCCGGAATTTGGCATGCAAAAACCCTTGCACGAAATAGAGATCCGCATCGTTCTGAGCTACCACATGGGGCACAATCCGGTCATCGATATAAACCGATACGGGAGCGGTAAGCTGCGGAAATGAATACGTAAGATTGAAAGACTGATCGGCCGGATCTGCGTTCTGCCAGACTCCGTGTTGCGGACTTAATAACTTACCCAGGGGAGCCGAAAGCACCGCCCGGCTGTCGAGCGTATAAACCAGTCCGATAGTGGCAAGCGCCGCAGCGGCAAAACTCAGGATTCTCCTCATATAACGCAAGGTTAATAGGCGCTAAAAATAATATTAATTTCTATTTAACAAGTTTTCGGGTAACCGGGTTCCGTTTTTGCAGTCATAGTGGTATGAGGAATCGCGTACACATATCAAGCTTTCGCCCCAAACTGGTGCTTGGCTTTTTCTTCATGATACTTTTTGTACTCATGCTG
>DATCJQ010000351.1:0-11835 GCA_036562745.1 Flavihumibacter sp. | reverse complement strand
TTTATACGCTGCTCACGCACCCGCGCACACTGGATATCCGCGATTTCTCCCATGCCACGGATCAGTTCGGTAACATGGTATGGTATGGCGGTTTCAATGCCATCAACCCCTATTGGCAGGCAAAATATGATGATCGCCAGGACTCGCGCGACCGTTTCATCCTGACCGGTTCTGCCAAGTACCAGTTCACCGATTGGCTGGATGCGGAAATCAAGGGTGGTGCGGATATGTTCACCAATAACAATTCCAGAAAACTCTGGGGGGGCAGTCCCGCCTCTGCAACAGGTAGCTACAGCGTTTCCAAACAGACATTCCTTGAAACCAACTATCAGGCATTGATCACTGCAAAGAAAGATGATGTGTTTGGTAAATTGGGTGGTACTGTAACGCTGGGTGGTAACCTGATGAAGACCAAATCCAGCTCCATCGGATCAAGTGTTGGTTTGCTGGAAATCCCCAACCTTTTCTCCCTGAACAATGGTGTTTCTGCTCCCTCTGTATCGGAAGGATATAGTGAGAAACGAATCAACTCAGTATTCGGATCCGTGGGACTGAATTACGATGGCTGGTTATATCTTGATGCGACATTCCGGAACGACTGGAGTTCTGTATTGAGCAAGGCCAACCGCTCCTATTTTTACCCCTCTGTAAGCCTGTCATATGTGCTCTCCGACATGATCGAAACCAAGGGTGGATCTATGCCGTCCTGGATTTCTTATGTGAAACTGAGAGGTTCTTATGCTGAAGTGGGTAGCGATATGGCCCCCTATCAGCTGTATAACCTTTATTCCATAGGGAAGGATCCGATCGGAAACACAATCGCCGGTCCGCGAGGTACATTCTATGATGAAAACGTAGTGAACGAGCTGATTAAAAACCTTGAATTCGGTGCAGAACTGCGTTTCGTAAACAACCGGATCGGGCTGGACTTCAGCTGGTATAAATCCAATGCCACCAATCAGCTGATCGGATTGCCGCTTGACCCCATGAGTGGTTTCGGTGCCCGTTTGATCAATGCCGGTAATATTCAGAACAAGGGTATAGAAATTGTGGTGGACGGACGTGTGCTGGATAATCCCAATGGACTGAACTGGAATATCACGGCCAACTTCAGCCGAAACAGAAACGAGGTGATCGATATCGAAAAATCACTGGGCGTAACGCAGTATACCCTGGGCGGCTTTGATGATCTCTCCATCCGCGCTGTTGCAGGTGGATTATATGGTGAAATCTGGGGACACAAGTTCCGTCGTATAACCGATGATAAGAGTCCCTATTATGGCCAGCTTTACCTGAGCCCATCCGGTGTGCCGGTTCGGGATCAGGATCCGCAGAAACTGGGCGACCAGCAGGCCCGCGCTATGATTGGCATCACTAACAGCTTCCAGTATAAAGGGTTCAATCTCTCCTTCCTGGTCGACGGACGTTTCGGCGGAAATATGTTCTCTGCCACGCACGTAGCGCTTGAGTGTTTTGGTAATGCCGCTGTTACCGTGAAAAACGGGGCACGCGAAAGCTTTGTGGTAGAAGGTGTGGTGAGCGATGGCGGTACCGGTTTTGTGCCGAACACCATTGAAGTGAGTCCGCAGGTTTATTATCAGGCTGTATCTACCGCAAACAACCTGGGTATCAACGAAGCCTATCTGTTTGATGCCACAAATATCCGCCTGAGAAATATTCAGTTGGGCTATAATCTGCCCAAATCCATTCTGGGAAATTCTCCCATTCTTCGTGCACGCGTAACCGTTAGTTGCAACAATGTATGGATGATATCCAGCAAAATGAAGGGAATTGATCCCGAATCAACGTTTGCTACCGGTTCCAACGCTGTTGGATTTGAGAATGGTGCGCCTCCGACCATGCGCACATTCATGTTCGGCGTACAGTTAGGTTTTTAAAACGTGAAAAAAACTTTATATGAAACATACTATTAAAAAATTTGCCCTCGGAACAGTTGCCGGATTCGGCCTCTTGTCTTCCTGCAGCAAATTCGAGGAGATCAATAAGGATCCCTATGCTGCCGGTCCGGAACAGGTGCAGGTTGAATATTTTATAAACGGATCCATTGTGGGAGCTCAGATGGACCCCCATATTTCTGAACGTATTTTCACATTGTACTGGAAAACTGCCGGACGGCAGGCCCAGGGTGGGGGAATTTCTTCCGGTGGTTACAATGACGGATGGTCAAGTGATTACTGGAGCCGCGATTTTGCTGCCGGCTGGCTGGCCAGGATCAACTCTGGTATCAAAGTGGCCAATGAGAAAATTACCACCGGTAATATCAAGCCCTATACTGAGAACCTGTTACATGTTGCCCGCATCTGGAGAGCTTACCTGATGAGTGAGCTGGCTGATACCTTTGGTCCCATCCCTCTGGATGGATTTGAGGGACAAAACCCCTCTTATTCCAGCGAGAAGGATGTGTATTATTTCATGCTGGAGGAGTTGAGGGATGCGTCGGGCAAACTGGATTTAGCGGTAGATCCCAATGCCATTGCCAAATTTGATCCGGCTTACGGATTTAACTGGGCTAACTGGCAGAAATTTGCGAATTCGCTGCGTATGCGTTTCGCCATGCGTCTGTCGGAAGTGGATGCTGCCAAGGCTAAAACTGAGTTTGAAGCGGCTGCAGCCGGACCGTTCATTACAACCGCTGCAGAGACATTCAAAGTGGCGGAAAGGCCAGGATGGGATGCCCTCACCGGTGTTATGACACGCGAATGGAACGCCTATATTCTGCCTGCCACACTGAACAATCTTTACCTGAATCTGGGAAGCATCAAGTCCGCAGATCAGTTGCCGGCAAGCATGGCTTCAGCAATCAAACCCGAGGATTATATGGGTGTGCGTTATCTCGATCATTTCCCCAGCAAAATCAATGATCCCTCCACGGGTTATTGGCTGGATGGATTGCCGAACGTGATTGATCCGCGCGCATATAAATCCTTCGCGATTCCGGGCGATTTCGCCAATCCGGATTTCAATGTGTATCCCACCTGGACCGATGAAGCAAAAACCACCACGCGTGCCTTATTGGATGAAAATGGTGAAGTGTTTAAGACCATTGATGCCAAGTATACCTGGAACGCTTCCTCTAATGGTGATTGGGGTGCTGCCGGAACCCGCAACCAGCTTCGTGTATTCCCGGGAACCATGCCCCGCCTGGCTAACAGATTCCGGAACAGTTCCAGTGAGCGGATTTTCTTTGCACCCTGGGAATCTTATTTCCTGGTGGCCGAAGCTGCTGTTCGTAACTGGACAGTGCCGATGAACGGGCAGACTGCTTATGAGGAAGGCATCAGATCCAGCTTCGAATACTGGGGGGTGAGCAGTTTCCTGGCAGATTATCTGGCCTCCACTTCCTATAACCGGGCAGGTACTTCTGTAGCCTGGAACCATACTACGGAGCCGCCGGCAACCTATCCCATGAATTACGTGGATGGATATACGAATACGCCGGGGGTGGCGCAAATCAAATATGCCGACAACACATTGTATCAGGGTGGAACCGTGAAGAACGATCATCTTACCAAGATTATCACACAGAAATTCATCGCGCAGAACCCCTGGTTACCGCTGGAAACCTGGAGCGATCACCGAAGACTGGGACTGCCCTTCTTCGAAAATCCGGCCGTGGAGAATCCGCTGGTCAATATGCCTGATCTGAACAGCGGAAACTATATGACCAGCAATGTGAAATTCTTCCCGCAGCGCATCAAGTATCCTTCATCTTTTGAGAACAGCAACCCGAAAGGATATGCGCAGGCAGTCGAATTACTCGGCGGTGTGGATGGTACGCTGGTTCCGCTCTGGTGGGCGAAAAAGAATTAAGCATTATGTTTTGCTTGCTGTAAACAACATCTGCAAACAATTAGTAGCAGCGAGGGTGTTCTTTGGAACACCCTTTTTTACTTTAGTGACTGCAGTTCCTTTAGTTTGTCGCCTGCACGACATTAGCTGGCAGGCTGGGCAACAGTTGCCGGTTTTCGGAAACGCTGAATCAGCCAGCCGATGGTAAAACTGGGGATGAAATCAGTGAAAGGCAGTATTTCTTCAGCAAAGGCAAAAGCACCGCCGAGTGCGCCTTTCCAACCGCCGAAGAGACGATAGAATAGCAGGCCTGAAATAGGGGCCCAGAGCAGGTCGCCAAATTCACCCAATACCGGCAGGCTGTAGGTGAAATAGCCCACCAGGTCAAGTGCCACACAAAGCAGCAGGGAGGGCGATTTTGTGTTTGCTGTGTTCATGGTTTCTAGGACGGGGTAAATTCAAGAAAAGTTGTATTAAAAATTAAAAAAACATTGGATGGAGTGGTTATTAGCCATAAATTAACGAAAAACCTGCCGCTATCAGGACCACTAACAGCTTATTCAGGCGAACCATTGAGTTCATGGGTCGGCGATTTGCGATACACACAACCGATACAGCGCCGTCCGACAGGCACGAAATCATTCAGTGCGTGATTGAATCCTTGCGGGGTCTTGAACAGAAGTTCTGCGAATACCAGCCCGGCTCCGATATCAACCGAATAAATTCATGGGCGGGGATCAGCCCGGTGGGAGTGTCGGGTGAAACATTGTCTGTGTTGCAGCGCGCCGCTAGTTTGTCCAAACTCACATCCGGTGCTTTTCGGGTGTCTTACTCTGCGGAACGAACTTTTTTCAGTCGGACTGCCGAGGCGGGGGATCCGGTGATCGATCCGCTGAACCGGACTGTGTATCTGCCGGGAAAAAACTGGCGGCTGAATTTGTCGGGCCTTTGCCTGGGTTATGCCATGGATACTGCCCGGGAGCTACTGAAGAAGGAGGGTGTTCGGGATGGAGTCATTTACTCTACCGGTTGTATCACCACCTGGGGAAGGCAGGCCAATGGCGATCCCTGGACCCTCGGTGCAGCGCATCCGGCCTTCATGTATCATCTCTTTTCCTATGCCTGTATTGGGAATCAATCGGTGGCCATACAGGGCAACCAGCAGCATCAATGGCGGAAACTGGGCTATTGTCCGGAACCGGACCTCCGGGAGCCCCCTCGTTCCGAGCGAATGGGTATTCAGCAGGTTATGGTTATTAGTCCCGATGCGGAACTATCCTGTTCATTGGCCCAATCGATCTATCGGTTAGGGGTCCATCCGGGACTTGAGCTCCTGAACAAGATGGAGCAAACCACAGCGCTGATTCTCGACGAGAGCTATCATCTTCATACGACCCGGAACATTCATCTTTTATAATTTTGGCGGTCCCTTCGTCCCCTTCGTCCCCTTCGTCCCCTTTGTCTCCTCCGTCCCCTTCGTTCCCTTCGTCCCCTTTGTCCCCTTTGTCTCCTCCGTCCCCTAGTAATTAATCACCTGCTCCTCAATATGCGCCGGCAGTTCCCGGAATTCATATTGCTGATTTCGCAGCTGGGGTTCGAAACCGGCTTCGCGGATGGCTTCCTGGATGCTCTTATAGGTGAATCGATGCGGGGCACCGGCGGCACTCACCACATTTTCTTCAATCATGATGCTTCCGAAATCATTGGCACCGGCATGCAAACAGAGTTGCGCCACTTCCTTACCAACGGTGAGCCAGCTGGCCTGGATATTTTTCACATTGGGCAGCATGATACGGCTGATGGCGATCATGCGAATATATTCTTCCGAAGTGGTCAGGTTGTGCACGCCTCTGATCCGGGCCAGCAGGGTATCCACATCCTGGAAGGTCCAGGGAATAAATGCGATAAAACCTTTGGCATAATCGGGTTTACGGGCCTGCACATCGCGGATCTTAACCAGGTGCTCCATGCGTTCTTCAATGGTTTCAACATGTCCGAACATCATGGTGGCCGAGGTGGTGAGGTCGAGTTTATGCGCTTCATGCATGATGTCCAGCCATTCCTGCGCTCCGCATTTACCCTTGCTGATCAGGCGGCGAACACGGTCGATCAGGATTTCGGCACCCGGACCGGGCAGCGAATCCATGCCGGCCTCCTTCAGTGCTTTCAGCACTTCATGGTGTGATTTCTTCTCGAGCTTGCAGATATGCGCCACTTCGGGTGGTCCCAGCGCATGCAGTTTGAGATCGGGGAAGATTTGCTTCAGCTGCTTGAAGAGATCCACATAGTAGGCCAGTCCGAGTTCGGGATGATGGCCGCCCTGCAGCAGCAGCTGTTCTCCGCCATAGCGGAAAGTTTCCGCGATTTTGGTCTTATAGGTCTCAATATCAGTGATATATGCTTCCGGATGACCGGGGATCCGATAGAAATTACAGAACTTACAGTTGGCAATACAAACATTGGTGGTATTCATATTGCGGTCGATAATCCAGGTCACTTTTCCATGCGGCACCTGAATTTTCCTCAGGGTATCGGCTACCTGCATCAGATCTGCCAGGGGAGCGTTATGAAAAAGATAAACGGCTTCCTCAACAGAAAGGAATTCAAAGTCCAGGGCTTTTCGGTAGAGTTCGGCTAAATCCATAATGCGATTTTATCGATGACCAGCAAAATTAGACCATCGATACTGGAAAAGGGCAAAAATAATTTATGACAGACGGTTGTGATGCATTCCATATTGGTTGTAAATTCATTCAGTGCGTTATACCTTACCTGTACTGCTTACGATTGCGCTGCTTATCACCTGTCTGATCCCTGCATCGGCACAGGAATATTTCTCGCAGCCACCCGCCCAGTTTATTACCAGCTTCGGATTTCGCATGTATAGCGGCGGGGTGGTCACGGTTCGTGCCAAACTCAATCATTATCCGGATTCCCTCAATTTTATACTGGATACCGGAAGCGGGGGCATTTCACTGGATTCCACCACGGTGGAGCGGCTGAATATTCCCAACGTGGCTACCGACCGAACCATCCGGGGAATTGCCGGTGTGAAAAAAGTGCGCTTCTCCAATAATAATACGCTGCATTTTCCCGGACTCAGCGTTGACAGTCTCAATTTTCATATCAATGACTATGATATACTGACCAGTGTATATGGCGAAAAGATTGATGGCATAATCGGGTATAGCTTTTTTTCGAGATATATCGTGCAGCTCGATTACGATACCAACCAGATCAAGATTTACACCCGGGGCAGTTTCAAATATCCCAAAGGGGGCTACCTGCTGCGCCCCAACCTGGCTACCATACCGGTTACCAATCACCGGATCGGCGAGGAAAACAAACTGACCACGCGATTCTTTTTTGATACCGGCGCGGGACTCTGTCTCCTGCTCACTGAAGATTTTATTGCCGATAGCAGCTTGTACAGCAGGAAGAAAAAATTCTGGACCACGCAGGCAGAAGGACTTGGCGGCAAGGCTTTTATGAAGATGACCACCACGAAGGAATTCCGGATCGGTCCCTATAAATTCAAAAAGGTTCCCACTTTTATCTTTCAGGATGAGTACAATGTTACATCCTATCCCTATCTGGGCGGATTGGTGGGCAATGATTTGCTGCGGAGATTTAACGTGATTCTCAATTATGAGCGGAGGGATATCTACCTGATACCGAACAGTCATTTCCGCGAGGAGTTTGACTATGCCTATACCGGACTGGGTATCTATTTCATTGACGGGCAGGTGACCGTAACGGATATCATGCCGGATTCTCCGGCTGAGAAATCGGGATTTAAGGTAGGTGATATCATTCTTGCGGTGGATAATAACATGAGCCGCAATATTCAGGAGTACAAAACCCTGATGCAGCAACCGGGTGTACGTCTCAAGTTTCTGGTGGTGCGTACCGACGGCGATCTGGAGGAAATCTTCATGAAAGTGGGCAATATCCTCAAAAAGAAGAAATGACGGGTTTTGAGTTAAGTTTGCACCATGATTCAATTTTCAAGGTTCGTTTTACCTAATGGATTAAGGGTATTGGTGCATGAAGACAACAGCACCCCCATGGCGGTGGTAAACGTGTTATATGATGTGGGAGCGCGCGATGAGGATCCCGATCGTACCGGATTTGCCCATTTGTTTGAACACCTGATGTTCGGGGGCAGTATCAATATCCCCGAATACGATGACGAGTTGCAGAAAGCGGGCGGAGAGAATAATGCTTATACAACCAACGATCTCACCAACTACTATTGTCAATTGCCTTCGGCGAATATCGAAACCGCATTCTGGCTGGAGAGCGACCGGATGCTGAGTCTGGCTTTCAGCAAAAAAAGCCTGGAGGTTCAGCGTAAAGTGGTTTGTGAGGAGTTCAAGGAACATTATATCAACCGCCCCTATGGAGATATCTGGTTCAAGATGCGCGAGATGGCCTATGAAGTGCATCCCTATCGCTGGATGACCATCGGCAAGGAACTGAAACATGTGGAAGATGCCACCCTCGAAGATGTGAAGAGCTTTTTCAGGAAGCACTATAATCCGATAAATGCCATCCTGGTGGTTGCGGGAAATGTGGTGACGGAACAGATCTATGAACTATCCCTGAAATGGTTTGGTGATATCCCATCGGGAACAAAATATCATCGCAATATTCCGCAGGAGAAGGAACAGCAGGAAGCGCGCCGGATGGATATTACGGCCGATGTGCCTGTGGATGCATTTCTCAAAACCTGGCATATGCCCGCGCGGCTGGATCCCGACTATTATGCGGCGGATCTTATTACCGATATCCTCGGCAGCGGGGCGTCCTCCCGATTGTATCAGGCCCTGGTAAAGGAGAAACAGTTTTTCTCCAATATCGATTGTTATCATTTCGGATCCACAGATGCGGGATTGCTTTGCATCGATGGCAAATTGGTGAAGGGTGTGCGTCCGGAAGATGCCGAACTGGCCGTGCAGGCGCAACTCGATTTGCTGATTAAGGAAGGTGTGAGTCCGCTCGAACTGGAAAAGGTTAAAAACAAGACGGAAAGCACCATGGCTTTTGAAGACATGAGTATCATGAACCGAGCCGCCAGTCTGGCTTATTACGAGCTGCTGGGTGATGCGGATCTGATGAACACGGAACTGACCAAGTACAACAATGTAACGGCCGACCAGATCGTGACGCTGAGCCGCCGCATTTTTGATGAGAAGAACAGTCACACATTATTTTACCGAGCGAAATAAAGCAGACAAGTGAATAGAAAAATAGCACCTCCCATAGTGGATGCCGTTGATTTCGATCTCCGCCTCAAGCCCTATGACAAATACGTGCTGAGCAACGGAGTGGAAGTATATGCAGTGAATGCAGGTGCAGAAGAAGTGATCCAGGTGGAATGGGTTTTCTTTGCTGGCAATTGTTATGAGAAGCAGAACCTGATAGCTGCAGCAACCAATTTCCTGCTTAAGAACGGCACCACGCAGAAATCAGCTTTCGCAGTGAATGAACAGGTTGATTATTACGGCGCCAGTCTGACCCGCGCATGTTACAACGAAACTGCTTCCGTTACGCTGCATAGTCTCACGAAGCATCTGCCTAAACTCTTGCCGCTGCTACGTGAATTGCTGACCGATGCCAATTTCCCTGAAGAGGAATTGATGCTTTATCAGCAGAACAGCAAACAGCGACTGGAAGTAAATCTGAAGAAAAACGATTTCGTGGCCAACCGACTGATTGATGAATATCTCTACGGATTCCATCATCCATACGGAGTTTACAGTCGCGTGGAAGATCTCGCAGCCTTACATCGCGATCAGCTGGTGGCATTTTATGATACCTATTATCGCAACGGGCAGTGCATCATTTTTGTGGCCGGTAAGCTGCCGCCGAATATCGTGGAATTGCTCGAAGCGCAGTTTGGTGATCTTCCCATTCATGGTGGACAGGTGATTATACCCGACAATCCGGTTGCGCCGGCTGAACAGAGGAAATATCGTGTTTCGAATGATCCTAACGGCGTGCAGGGTGCCATCCGCATAGCGCGTGATTTTCCGAATCGCCATCATCCCGATTTTTTCGGAGCGCAGGTATTGAATGCGCTCTATGGCGGATTTTTCGGTTCGCGCCTGATGAACAATATCCGCGAAGAAAAGGGCTATACCTATGGCATCTATTCCTATTTGCAGAATCATATTCAGCGTTCGGCGTGGATGATCAGCACCGAAGCGGGCAAAGATGTTTCGGAAGCGACCGTGCAGGAAATCTATAAGGAGATGGACCAGTTGCGCAACGAACTGGTGGAGGAAGAGGAATTATCGCTGGTGCGCAATTACCTGATGGGATCAATACTGGGCGATCTGGACGGTCCCTTCCACATTATCGGAAGATGGAAAAATATCGTGCTCAATAACCTGGATCAGGATTATTTCTATCAGAGTATAAGAACCATCAAAACCATTCAGCCGGAAGAGCTGCAACAACTGGCACGCAAGTATCTGAATCCGGATGAATTTTACGAGCTGATTGTAATTTAAAGGCATGAAGAAAACAATATGGACGCTGGCTGGAATTGCAGTACTGGCTTTTCTGGCAGCGGGGCTTTACTGGTTAGTATTTAAGCGGGATGCGGCTGCAGCCCTGCAAACATCCTTTGTTTCCCCGGACGCCCCTCCGGGTGAAGCTCCCGAGGGGATGGTATGGGTTCCCGGCGGGCAGTTTCTTATGGGATCCAACAGTCGCATGGCCTGGGAGGAAGAGGGTCCGGCCCACTATGTAAAGGTCAATGGATTCTGGATGGATGCACATGAGGTAACCAATGAGCAGTTCGCCAAATTCGTGGAAGCTACCGGTTATGTAACCGATGCGGAAAAAGCACCGTTGCTGGAAGAAATCATGGCGCAATTGCCGCCGGGTACACCGCCGCCTGATCCGAAAGATCTGGTGCCGGGGTCCATGGTTTTCCGGTCGCCCGGCAAAGATGTTCCTCTCAATGATATCAGTCAGTGGTGGGTTTGGGTGCATGGCGCTAACTGGAGGCATCCGGAGGGACCCGGTTCGGATCTCACCGGAAGAGAAAAACATCCCGTTGTACACGTGAGCTGGAATGATGCAGTGGCCTATTGCAAATGGGCCGGTCGTCGACTGCCCACCGAAGCAGAATGGGAGTTTGCAGCCCGCGGCGGACTGGAAGGAAAGGATTTTGTTTGGGGCGATGATGAGCCTACCGATGAAAAGATTTACGCCAATACCTGGCAGGGACGTTTTCCCGCCGAGAACCTGAAGCGCGACGGGTTTGAACGTACGGCACCCGTCGGGTCCTATGCTCCCAACGGTTTCGGATTATACGATATGGCCGGCAACGTGTGGGAATGGTGCCAGGATTGGTATGATAAATATTTATATCAGTCCTGCGGTCCGGGTACGGTTAGGGAAAATCCTGCCGGACCGAATAAAAGCTATGATCCCAGTTATCCTCAAATGCCGCTGCGGGTGCAGAAGGGAGGTTCCTTTCTTTGTCATGATTCCTATTGCCAGCGTTACCGCCCCAGTGCGCGCCAGGCAAGTTCGCCGGAAAGCGGCATGAGCCATGTGGGATTTCGCACCGTTTTAGACCCATCGGCCAGGTAGGAACTTTGTAGTGACGCGAAGTTCATCTCTTTAATTAATTTAGGGTTATCAAACCCTGGTTATGTCACGCACAATCAAATTGCTTGTACTGCTGTTTCTGGCAGCCTGCTCACCCAAGCCACAGTCATCGGAAAACGCACAGGATGTGATCCGGCTTATCGATGAACAGAACTATCAGTTCGTAATGGAATTTGTTCGTCCCACGGGCGGAAGGCAGCGCGTGATAACCGGCAACTATACACTTCGTGTAAGCAAAGACGAGGTGGTGGCCGATCTGCCCTATATCGGAAGGGCCTATCAGGCGCCAATTGGGACCGATGGCGGCATCCGTTTTAAGTCCAAAGATTTCAGTTATGATGTTGCGGTGGGCAAGGAAGATCGGCGGCTTATCACCATCAAACCGCGTGATGTAAG
>DATCJQ010000348.1:0-6386 GCA_036562745.1 Flavihumibacter sp. | reverse complement strand
TGATCCCGGATGTTCTTCGGAATCGCATCTACCCCCTGGCTTTTCTCTATCCACCAGTTACAATAGTAAATCAGGCTATACAAACTCTTCCAGCAATTCAGATTGATCCGGTTATCTGGTTCGACCCAACCTTCCGCATACGACAAATAAAGCTTTGATCCGCTTAGCGGCCTCAACTCATCTCCATAAAGCATCAAGGGTATAGCAATATATTGCCAGTAGTTATTCCTTAAATGAGCATAAGCATTTGCCAGATACCCAAGTGCATCCGATTCGTTTTTCAATATTTCGGGCTCCGGGATGTTGCCAATCAATGGATCCGGTGCCAATAATTTCCGGCAACCCGCTCCCGTTAAAACTATAAAAGCCACTATGAAAACTATCTTCCTCATAAACCGATAAAGGATTAACACTTTATGCAGCGCTGCCACTATATCCTGTTGTTATCCATGTATGTGTCAGATTACTATGCGACATCCGAACTGGAGGGTTCTTAGCGGGGGGTACCCGGCATTGAGCGTTTCCGGATCAAACAGATTGACGGCTTTATGCCAGGTAAAAAGATTTTGTGCATCAATAGTCCACTGCATTTGCTTTGGTCTTAACAATCGCCCCTTAACGGCACTCATATTATACGCAATACTTGCCTGCCTTAGCCTGAGAAATGACGCATTTACAAATACAGCATCTGAATATGCATATGCTGTAAGATCCGCACGTTGCATACTGCTGGCCTTGGGCACTCTTGCCCGATCACCGGGTTGCTTCCATCGGTCCAACGCGTTGCTGAACAAGTTTACCATCGTTCCCGGCACAGGGCTGCCGCCCATTTCATATTTGGACACATAATGAAAACCGAGAGTTACCGTAATACCTTTGTATCGCAGCTCAGAAGCCAGTCCTCCAAAATAGCGAGGACTGGTACTGCCTATTTTTACCATATCTATAGGGCTTAATAAACCATCCTGGTTCCTATCCAGGAACTCAGGGGATCCTGTCAGGGGATCGACCCGTAGAAAATGATACCCCCATCTGGAATTTATATCTTCGCCCACCAGAAGCGGAGTAAATTCATTACTCCCATGCCCATCTGAAGGGTACTCCAACAGTTTATTCTTCGGAAGACTGATATTTCCTTTCAGATCCCAATTCCACTGACGATTATTCACCACCCTTAAGCCGATATCAAATTCTAATCCCCGGTTCAGCAATCGGGATGGTACGTTGGTAAGAAAAATCCCAAATGGACCTGCAATAAATGGAACAGGTCTTTCCATCACCTGGTTGGAACTTATATTATGGTAATAAGCAAGCGTCAGTTCAAACCTGTCTCTGTGCCCCACCAAATCAAGTGCTATTTCTGCCTTCCGAATTCTCTCCCAGGCAATATCAGGATTGGCAAAACGTTCGGGCCGCCAACCAGTATAATGCTGGTACCCATGGCCTGCAACAAATGTCTCTCTATAAACAAAATCGCCGAGCTGATCATTTCCCGTTATGCCAAAGCTGGTTCTGATTTTTCCAAGCGCAAACAGATTGCTGAGCGACCTGAAGGGTTTACACTCGGTGAAAATCCATGCTGTGCCCAGGGCACCAAAATTTCCATACTGGTTCCGTATGCCCAACCGAGATGATCCATCCCGTCGAAGCACCAGATTTAAATGTACAACTTTGCGATAAGCCCAGTTTACCCTTCCAAAAAGCGCCGCAAACTTTGAAGACACCAGTCGTTCGGATTGCAGCTCCTCCGAAATCTGCATCGAATGCTTGCGGACGGTTTCCTGCCAGGTGGCGCCCAGACTGCCATTAAGCTGCCACATTCCGAAACCTTTTTTTAGATCTATTTGTGGCTCGATCAGCATCACCGTTTGAGAAAGAGCCAACTGTTCAGGCCCGCTCTTGAGCATGTCGCTGGAATTGATCGGGTCGGGCGATTGATTGCGAAGACGGCTGAGCCCCTGCCTATTCATCCCCACCAAAAGTTTGGCGCTCATCCATTCTGCCGGTGTAAGGGTCGCAACAACCTGCTGCTGATGAAATCGGGTTTTGACGGTAGGCAAAACCTCGGGCAGATGGATCGGGTCGTTTGCCTGTACATAGCTGCGGGAAGAGGGATTATCCATCGGATTCATCGGAAAATTCGGAGGCAGACTTAAGACAGTAATCCACTCATCGGACAAGGGTTGGTTTTCTTCGGAGTTAACCCATCCGCGATAAGCAATATTGAATTTGCCCCCGGAACTCCTATAATTTGCACCAAGATGAAAAGAATAATTTTCATACCCTCTTGACCCCGGATGTACAGCGTCAAGTTTCTGGTGCTGAAAATCCAATGTTGCAGCCAAATTCGCCCCCCGAACGGAATACCGTCCATTCAAACTGGTTAACATTGCAATTTTACCTAGCAGGATTTTTTTCCAATCGGCACCCCTGGTCTGATCCCAGATTAGTAAATCAGGTGCTGACCCGGGGTCGGGCAACCTGCCATCGTTCCTGAAGGCTTCCTTTCTGTACTCGAGGTAATCACTCAGGTTAAGCATTCCTGATGTCCGCCCCACATAACTAAGTCCAAAGCGGGTGTTGAGCTCCAATTCCTGTCCCGTCTTCAGCGATTCGGGTCTTTTAGTTGTGATAAGTATAACCCCATTGCCTCCTCTTGCGCCATATATGGCTGTAGCATCTGCATCCTTCAAGAACTTTATAGAATAAATCGCATCAGGATTTATACCGGATAGCAGCCCGGCCTGTGTTAAATCCGGAGGGATGGCAATGCCATAATCGATTTTACCATCCGGATTCACAGGCATGCCGTCAAGCAGTATGAGCGGATCTGTCCCTCCGTGAATCGAGTTCCTCCCTCTGATTAATACGGACAGCCGATTTCCGGGCAGCCCGTTGGTCGAATTTAAATAGACGCCGGCAGAATGCCCCTGTATCATTTGCAAGAGCGACGCACCCGGTTGCTTTACTATATTTACTGTTCGTATAGTGTGGACTGAACCGGTATTCGCTCTTTTGGTGGAGATATAATACCCCTTAACAAGGGATTCGTCGAGGCTGCCGATTCTTCTTTGTGTTCTTATCAGCAAATAAATATCATTATGCGATACACTCACTTCTATAGAATCAATTTCAACACTGGTTATTAATACACTCGTATCCGCTGCCGCCATACTGAACACAAACTCTCCCTTCTCGTCCGTTGTCAGCTGCCTTCCGGTTCCTGAGAAGCAGAGAGTAGCACCCGCCACAGGCAAACCATCCTGATCAACCACCCGCCCTCTCCTGAACATATTCATCGAATTAATTCGCATTCCTGCCACAGCTTTCACCTCTTTCCTTAACAGGATATAATTACCATCCTGCAGATAGGCAATGGGTTGATGGTCGAAACAGATGGGCAGGAAACTGGCGAGATGCAGCTTGCGCACATACAATGTGACGGGTTTAGCATCCGCCAGGACTTCATCACTATATACAAACCGAACTCCTGTTTGTCGCTCCACATCGGCCAGCACTTTTTCGAGCGCCACCTCCCTTACATTCAGTGTAACAGTTTGCGACACAACTCCCTTTGATAAAAGCAAAAGGCATACTATTCGGATGACCAGTTTTTTACCCATATGGTATCACTGTCCAAAATAAATTTGGCATGGCCGGTTTGTTCCATTAAGCTCAAAAGCCGGGGCAGAGCTATGGTTCGCGGGATAGTAGCATTTAGATTAAAGGACGAATTATTTTCTCTCACCGCTTTCACTCCATACCATGTTTCGATTTCCTTCAACACTGCCGCAAGGGGCGTGTGCCGGAATACAAACTGATTAGTCCGCCAGCCGGAAATTCTTAAGCTGTCAAAATTATCTTCGGTGAATACCCCTTCCCTCCAGCTTAGTGTTTTCCCCTGCCGGAGTTCTCTGGCAGTACCATCAGATTTTATAATTACACGTCCGCTCAGCAGTGCCGTTTCAATTCCCTTAACGGTAGCTGTATTGATATTAAATGCCGTGCCGGTCGCCTCTATCACCAAACCACCTGCTTTAACCTCAAATCCTGAACCCGCCCTTCTTGCAACTTCGAAATAGGCTTCCCCCTCGAGTTCGAACATGCGTTGGCTCTTCTCGGCAGAAGCGGGAAAAACCAGTTGCGAGGAGGCATTGAGCCAGATCCTGGTTCCGTCGCTTAACCGCAGTTGAAGCATGCGGCCGTGCGGTATATAAATGGTGTCGTATCCCTCCGACTGGTTTGATTGATATTCGAGTATGCCGGATACCGTATCGTATTTAATATACTGGAATGCCGATACATTGTGATATGCCGCCAGATCGTTTCCCTCACCAAGCAGAATCTTATCACCCCGGCCGGTGTTTAGCTGTATTCCAGTTGGGTTCAGGCTCAGCTCCCGCTTCCCGTCCTTTAATTCAGCATACTGCTCTGATTGTGTGAATATCAATGACCTGAATACCAGGTAATATAAAGCCACGCTTACCCCAATAAACACAATGGCAGCTGCGGCAAGAATCTTATAGGCTGCAACCCGGTTTTCGGGTTTATAACTCAACTGGTCCAGAAACTGCAAACCGGATTGCATCTCCTCTTTCTCCAGCAGGTTCTCAAAAAGTTGAAGGTTTGACTCATCTCTCATGAGCCAGTGGTCCAGCTCTTCCATTTCCTCCTCAGACAGAGATTTCATGAAATATCCCTTCAGGAGATAGACTTCCCGCTGACTCAGAATGATTTTATCTTTTTTCAGATCTCTTTCTTCACCATTCATAACCCTGAATTTTTAACTTGCTCGCGCCATTGTCCCGGAGGAGCCTGAAACGCTTTTTTGAACGCCCGGCAGAAGGCCGGGATATTCTGGTATCCGGTTTCCATTGCGATCTCTTTGATGCTCAGGCCGGAATCCCTCAGCAGCTTTTTTGCATTCTCCAACCGGGCACGGAGCAGGAATTCGAAGGGTCCCATATTGTGATGCTTCTTGAATTCCTTTTTAAAGGTGCATTCATTGACGCCCGTCATCCTCGATAGTTTGCTGATCGGCAGATGAACCTGTAAATCCTGCCTTATGATTTCCGCCGCCTGAATCGGCAAAGGCGGTGAATTGTCTGATGACTTTGCCGTTCCGGCCCGATGGGCCAGGTGAAGCAGCAACATCTCTCTCAAAACATTTTCATAGAACATATCCTGCAGCTCATCGACAAAATCGTTGTTAAAGAGCTTTTCCAGACAAGCCCTAAGCGCAGGTCCGGCCTTGCGTACCCGGTAATCAGCCTGAAGCGCCCCAGCCTGAAGTGGCAGTAAGAGTGCAGGCATCATATATAATACCAGCCTCCTGCAATGCCCCCCATTCAGATCGATGGAATAGTTTGTCAGGTCCGACAACATGTACTCACCGGACTTAATATGGACTGGCCTTCCATTAGGAAACAATATATTTAACTCTCCCTCCAGAACCCATTCAACTCTTAACGCCGGCACCAGCTCTTCCGCCTGGAATAAATGACCCGACCCCAATCTGAAATCCTGGCAGGATACCGCATAATTTTTCCCCTTTCTTTCCTGGATACGTACCTTTTCAAGGTAGAACGAAGCAAGGTACATGTCGACTCCACCCAATCGTGGACCTGCAGCCTTCCGGCCCTCAATAGGGATCAAACTTAATTTGCCCAACCTGCTATGTGATAGGCTGAGTAACATAGGCGCTCATTTAGTAACCTTAAATTACATCGCGTTAGTCGCAGAAAAAACCCGTGAAAACACGGTGTTTTTTTAAAAAACTATTCTTCCTATACAGGCGCTGTCTGTTTTTGCGCTCTTATCTACCTGGCCTGCTCCAAAACAAACTAATCATTCTTCATAAGGGAGCCAGGCAGGGGGGGTGCAGTTTGATTTGAATAATGTGGAGTAATTGAAGATACGATTTTTTTAAGGGAAATCCCTGTTGATTCCGGCACCTGGTTCCAATCCCTCCAAATAATTCCCTCTCTGCATATAGTCACTCCTTCTCTGCATATTGTTACTCCCTCTCTGCATATAGAGTCTCCTTCCCTGCATACAGATTCTCCTTCTCTGCAAATAAATACTCCTTACCTGCATAAGAATATTCTGCCACGGCATATTGTTTCTACTTTATTTCCAGAACGTGATCCGCCATTTTCATCAACGCATCCGCATTGTGCGAAACCAGGAGTACCAGGCGGTCTTTTTTTACTTTGAGAATCTGGCTCATTACAAAATCAAGAGCATGATGATCCAATGCGTTGGTTACTTCATCCAATAATAGCAAATCGGACGGATGATAAAGCGCCCGGGCCAATCCAATCAACTGCCGATGCCCACCCGAAACCCTGAGATCCAACTGGCCCATTAGACTGTCGACCCCATTC
>DATCJQ010000340.1:0-5655 GCA_036562745.1 Flavihumibacter sp. | reverse complement strand
CGTACCCACAGAAGACGCAGATCGGTAGCGATATTCACTTTACAAACCCCCAGACGGATGGCTTTCTGCAACTCCTCATCCTTCACGCCCGAAGCATCCGGCTTGAGTTTGCCACCATACCGATTGATGGCGGCCACGATTTCCGGATCCACACAGGAGCTGCCATGCAAAACCAGGGGAAATCCGGGCAGTGCCGCCTGGATCTTCTCCAGAATATGAAACTGGATCCCCTTGCCCCCGCTGAATTTATAGGCCCCATGACTGGTACCAACTGCCACGGCGAGCGAATCACATCCGGATTGGTGCACGAATTCTTTGGCCTGATCGGGATTGGTATACAAAGCGTCTTTCTCGTCAATAGAAAGATCATCTTCCACACCACTGAGCACGCCCAGCTCTGCTTCCACCACAATATTGCGGGCATGGGCTTTTTCCACCACCGCTTTGGTGCGGGCCACATTCTGCTCAAAGGGATCATGCGATGCATCGATCATCACTGATGTATATCCTTCGCCGATCGCGGCAAAAGCATGTTCCTCATTACCGTGATCGAGATGGATGGCATAAATAACATCGGGATATAGTTGGGATGCAGCCTGAATCATAGCCTGCAGCATCGGGGAGCTGGCATAATTTCTCGCAGCCGGCGTCAGTTGAACCAAAATGGGGGCCTGGGATTGATGGGCAGCACTGAACAGAGCCAATAGCTGCTCCATCGTAAACACGTTCACTGCGGGGATGGCATATTCACCATAACAGTGACGGTAGAGAACCTGCGGAGAAACCAACATATATTACAATCGTTGAATCGGCTACTAAATCGTTTAACTAAAACGTTAAATTAGGCATTCCACTGTATAACAGCAAAATTATTTTGGTTCCAAGCGGCATTATTTGTCGCTTTCGCCAGGGTTGGAATTTTCAAGTGTCAGCACCACCTGAAGATTGGGTCTCAGCAACGATGTATCAATCTTACGGGGATCGACCCGGCTCTCCCACAGATACAGTTTTTTGAGCGATGGCAGTCCGGCAAAGAGCGGCAGTGCCGCTTCCGTTACCTGCGTTCCATACAAATTCAGGTATTCCAGTTTATCGAAGCCGGTAAGAAAACCAAGCCCGTTTTCCGATATCGGATTTCTGTTCAGGTTTAGTTTATACAGGTTTTTTAATCCCGCAAGCGCTGCCAGTGCCGGGTCGTCCAGCAAACAATTTTCCAAATGAAGCCATACCAACTGATCACTAAGCGGAGCCAGCAAACTGAGATCGGGCTTTGAATTCCCCTTCCCATTGTATTTCACTTCCAGCAGGTTGCCTTCCTTTTTGACCAGGTTTACCAGATAACCTGCTTTGAGCAGAGCCTCCACCGCCTTCGGTGAGGGAGCAGGTGCATTGTACCCTTCCACTGCCAGCTGGTCGAGCCGGAAAAAACGGGTCAATTCATCCTTCCTTTTACTATTCGGCGAAAAAGCGGTTATACGTTGCCGTTGGTGCGCACCGGTTTCAATCCACCATTCAATAATGGAGCGCTGTTCTTCCGTAAGGGGCGTTTTCCCGTCTGTGGGCATAAACTCCCTATGATCTTCCGGCAAACTGATCCGGCGATAGAGTTCGCTCATGGCCAGATTACCGGGAACCACTCCGGCACCGGTTTTTCCTCCTTTTATTATCTCTTCGTAAGATGTGAGCAGGTACTCGCCTTTTTTCTTTTCCGCATTATGACAGCTGCTACACTTGGCCTGCAATATGGGCATCACCGCATCTTCAAACAGATAGGCCGAATCCAGATCCCTGACCGGAGCGCGATTGCCTGTGGCCATCAGATCATTATCTGTTTTACCAAAGGGACTGTATTCCGTCAGATAGGCAGCACCGTGAGTAAGCGAACCACCCCAATGGCCGGTAAACAGCATTGCCATAATTGCACCGGCAATTCCAATAAACCGAAAGGGTGCCAGATTAATATTGCCCGCTCTTTTCCAATAGGTAAGAAATACCAGCAGGGAAAATACCGATACAGTTATCCCTCCATATTTATGTAACTGCAGTGTGTCGGAATCGTAATCGCCGCTGTCCGACAGCAACCAGCCGGTTAATACAGACAGTCCCCCGCTTAATGCCGCCGACAACCATATTACGGGCAATACATTCGTGAACCGTATTGTTGTTCTTCTCCATTGTATAATATGAAGCACCAACGCAAAACATAAAAACCCGATGGGCAGATGTACCAGTAAAGGATGAAAACGTCCAATAAATACAGAGATCTCAGAGCTTTGTTGCATAGGGTTATTTATCAGGCCAAAATGTCTTTGATTATATTACCATGCACATCCGTCAAGCGGAAATCGCGGCCACCGAAGCGAAATGTCAGTTGCTTATGATCAATGCCCAGCAGGTAAAGCATCGTGGCGTGCAGGTCATGAATGGTAACCGGCTTGTCCACCACCCGGTAACCGTATTCATCGGTAGCACCGTATATGGTTCCTCCTTTTATACCGGCTCCGGCCATCCACATACTGAAGGCAGAGGGATTATGGTCGCGGCCATCTGTGCCCTGAGCAAAAGGGGTTCTTCCGAACTCACCGGAAAAAACCACCAGGGTTTCATCCAGCAATCCCCGTAGTTTCAGGTCTTTTATCAGTCCGGCAATAGGCTGATCCACCGCATGCGCATTGGCTTCATGTCCCTGCTTCAGATTGGAATGCTGATCCCAGCGATCGCTGCCAATATTGGGACAGGTCAACTCGATAAAGCGAACCCCTCTTTCCACCAGCCTTCTTGCCATAAGGCATTGCGCTGCATAGTTCCGGGTATGCGGATCGGGTGAATCAAATCCGTATAATTTCTTCACGGCTTCCGACTCTTCCCGGAATTCAGTTAACTCTGGGATAGACGACTGCATTCGGTACGCCAGTTCATAGTTGGCGATGGCGGCTTCGATGGCATCATTACCCTCCAGGCTGTTAAGCAGATGACGATCGCGTTTTTTCAGAAAAGCCAGTTTCTCCTCCTGGATTCCTGCAATCGTATCCATCGGTTTGATATTGGCCACGGGCTCCGCACCGGCTCGTATCAGGGAAGCCTGGTAGGATGCGGGAAGAAATCCATTCTTAAAATTGTCGAGGCCACCGGGAGGAATCAATCCCCCATCCAGGACAACGTATCCGGGCAGATTACTGTTTTCGGATCCCAGTCCGTAATTGATCCAGGCACCCATACTGGGACGCCCCTGTAACCCGCTGCCGGTATGGAGAAAAAAGTTCGCATTGGTATGCTCCGGAAAATTCGAAACCATGGAACGGATCAGGGCGATATCGTCGGCACAACTTCCGATATGCGGGAAGAGATCACTGATCTCCATCCCCGACTCTCCATAGCGTTTAAAATCCCAGGGACTTTTCAGCAGCTTACCAATATCGCCGAACTGTGTGGCATCCAGCTTGAACTTGGAAGCGGGATCCTGTCCGTTTTCCCGCGTGAGCCGGGGTTTGGGATCAAAAGAATCCACCTGGGAAACACCGCCATCCATATACAAGAAGATAATGCTCTTGGCACGGGGAACAAAACCGGGCGGAATGGGTCCCGCTCCGAGCTGATCCAGCAGCAGGTTTTTACCGGCCTCAGCGCCCGAGCAGGATGGCAATAAACTACCAAACATACTTAGTACTGCCAGGGATCCGAAACCGCATCTGCAGATTCCCAGCATTTCCCTCCGGCTCATTGGTTTTCTATTCTGATGCATATCAATTCAGATAAATGAATTCCTTGAGGTTAAAAATTGTATGGATATAATCTTTCCAAACGGTTCTGCTGCTTTTCGCCTTCAAAGTTTCAATGAAGGCTTTCGCATCTTCCATTTCAGTTTGAGTGGCAACTCTTGCAAAGCAGGTTTTATACAGCCACTCAATCTTTTCCTCGTCCGTTTTAAAGTTTTTCTTTTCAAGTCTTTCGGCCATTACACCTGCCTGCTGCATCACAAAGGGATCATTCAGCAGAATCAGCGATTGGGCCGGCACGTTGGTCACTTCGCGTTTCCCGAATGCAGTAAAGGGAATCGGCCTGTCAAAGCTGGTCATAATGGGATCCAGAAAATTGCGCCGCACTTCCAGGTATACCGATCGACGTCCTGCACCGTCCAGTGGTCCGGATACAGCGGGTTTTCCCAGACCATTCATAAAAGATGTGAAATGCTGCGGAACAGGTGCGCCATACATGGTGGTGTCCAAACGGCCCGATACCGTCAGCAATGCATCGCGAATCGCCTCCGCTTCCAGCCTCCGGAGAGGGAAATAAGACAGTGCCGTATTATCCGGATCTTTTTCCTTTGCGCCAGTGGTCGGTACTACCGATCGCTGAAATGTTTCTGAAAGCAGCACCAGGCGGATTACCTGCTTCATGGAATACCTGTTCTTCTTAAAATAAAGACTGAGATAATCCAACAGTTCCGGATGAGAGGGCAGTTTACCCTGCAGGCCGAAATTGTCCACGGTTTCCACTATGCCTTTTCCAAAGAGATGATGCCAGATCCGGTTCACCATAACCCTCGAGGTAAGCGGATTATTCTTATCCAGCAAAGCCTCCGCGAATTCTTTCCGGCCGCTTCCATTTACATCCAGATTATGGTTTGGAGTTCCGAGGGCCGTAAGGAAGGTTCTGGACACTTTTTCCGATGATGGTTCCTGGTGGTTGCCCCGGACAAAAACCGGACTGTTTTTCCCATCCCCGTCCGTAACACCATAAAAGAAATTCAGAGGCTCGGTCTGCAGTGCGTGGCGCAGTTCCCTTTCTTTTTCCAGCAAACGGCGAATTGCCTCATCCGCTTTTTGTTTTTTGAAACCGCGGTTCAGATTGCCCAGAACTGCAGACTGGTTCTCAGGAGCAACCCATTTGTCGTTATACGCAATGGCATAACGGACATCTATATACGAATCTGGCTGTTGTTTGAACACGAAGTTGTCATAGACCCCTGGTAATATTTCGATATAGGCTTTATGTCCCTTCCACTGGCCTACGTCAAACCGATATTGTTTCCAATCAGTGGCATCTACCCGATCTTCCAGACCACCGTATATGGGCCAGCGGATCAACTGAAAATTATCGATGATGATACGGATCATGGATCCCCATCCGGCTGCCTCCACGCCAATAAAATTCGAGGCGATGATAAAGTCGGGAGATCTTAATGCACCGGGAATTCCGGTTGCGGTCAAGCGGCTGCTGGCCATACCTTCGCGAATACCCATCAATTGAAACTGCGGGTCAAAAACGGGATCGCCCAGGGTCGTGCGATTTCCAAAGGCGCGACCATCGGATTTCCATCCACTGAGATCCATACCCGTGAAATTTGCCAATACCCGGTATCCCGAATCTGCCGGAACTATTGAAGACTGATCGTACACCTGTTGCGCCGGAATGGCGGCCGGTGCCTTCATTTGCTGATGCGCCCATTCCCTTACCTGCTGCTGAATCCGAACCAGCTCTTCCATTGTCTGTTCCCGCGAAGGTAGGATCACGGGTTGCGCACCAAACCGGGTTCCTTCCATCACACCGTAAAAGGAATAGTATTCTTTTGCGGAAATGGGATCGAATTTATGATCGTGACAACGTGCGCAACTGATGGTAAGTCCCAAGAATGCCTTTCCGGTTACATCAATC
>DATCJQ010000315.1:0-3979 GCA_036562745.1 Flavihumibacter sp. | reverse complement strand
GGTGCCCCCACCAAAGAGCTGATCGAAAGAATGCGTCGGGAAGTCAGTTATCCCATTCAGCATGTCTGGCATGAAGATATTGGGTTCCGCAAATGCACGATTCTGAATCATGCCATCGAGGCCGCGAAAACCGATTACCTGGTTTTTACGGATGGAGACTGCATTCCGAGAAAAGATTTCATGCAGGTGCATGCCGAAAGAAGGGAAAAAGGGCATTTTCTTTCCGGCGGTTATTTCAAACTGCCCATGGATATCTCGAAAGAGATCACCAAAGACGATATCCTGAACCAGCGTTGTTTTGAATTGAAGTGGTTAAAAGACAGGGGATTGCCCATCTCCGTAAAAAACAGCAAGATCAGTTTCAAAGGGGGATTGGCTGAATTTATGAATGCCATCACGCCTACCAAGGCAACCTGGAATGGTCACAATGCTTCTGGCTGGAAAGAAGATATTCTGGCCGTAAACGGCTATGATGAACGCATGCGGTATGGTGCACTCGATCGTGAGTTGGGCGAACGATTAATGAATAAAGGCATTAAGGGGATTCAGATCCGCTACAGTGCCATCTGCCTGCACCTCGATCATTCCCGCGGCTACAAAAACAACCGCGATATCGATTTCAACAAGGGCATCCGTAAAACCACGGCGGAAGAGAAAAGAACCTGGACAGATTTCGGCATCAGGCGTACGCATCAGTTCCCTGCTGATCCGGAACAGGCTCCGGCTTGAAAGCCACCAGGGGTTGCCTTAATCTTTTAATAAGGGTGAACAGCAGCCGGTCCTGCACCATGCTGCAAGGGGCCGAATAGTCTGCACTGAGCCAGTCTTCGCGGATGCCGAGTAATCCGGACATCGGAAGGCAGTCTCCCCGTTCCAGCCGGGCTGTGTCGTCGAGATCATAGGCACTCACCAGTTCCAGGAACTGACGTTCGTCGGCCATCAGCAATACCGGAGGCCTGAGCCGGGCCCTCCTGCTCAGATTTTCCAGCACCTCCGGCTGCAGCGGAGCCTGAATCGAGGCATCAGCCACGAGCCAGGATTGCCCGCCCCAACTGACTTCTACGGCTTTTCCACTACGCAAATCGGCCAGATAATTTTCTATAAGGGGCTCAAAATCAGACATGGGACAAAATTATAGCCCATTTTTCTATTATCTTCGCCCCAAATTTTGCTATATGAACTTGCACGAATACCAAGCAAAGGAATTATTGAAGAAGTACCAGGTACCGGTACAGGAAGGCATTGCCTGTAGTACACCCGCTGAAGCTGAAGAGGCCTATCGCACCATTCACACACAGTACGGCAGCAAATTTGCCGTGGTTAAGGCCCAGATTCACGCCGGTGGCCGGGGAAAAGGTAAGATCCGTGGTACCGAGCAACGTGGTGTAGCCGTAGGTAAGAATGCAGAACAAATCAAGGAAATTGCTCAAAATATTTTAGGCGGAACCCTGGTTACCATCCAGACCGGTGAAGCCGGTAAAGTGGTGAACAAAGTGCTGGTTGCGCAGGACGTTTACTACGAGGGTCCTAATCCCACGAAAGAATTCTACCTGTCCATTTTGCTGGATCGTGCAAAGGGCCAGAACGTAATCATGTACAGCACCGAAGGGGGTATGGACATTGAGGAAGTGGCACATAACACGCCCGATAAAATCTTCAAAGAGTGGGTTCACCCCGGTGGTCCGCTGCAGGCCTTCCAGGCGCGCAAAATCGCCTTCAACCTCGGTTTGAGCGGTGAAGCTTTCAAAAACTGCGTGAAATTCGTGACCAACCTTTACAATGCTTATGTTGGACTGGATTGCGCCATGCTGGAAATCAACCCGCTGTTCAAAACATCGGACGACAAAATCATTGCGGTTGACTGTAAGATGAACCTCGATGATAATGCATTAGGCCGTCATTCTGATCTGGCCGCGCTGCGCGATATTTCTGAAGAAGATCCCACGGAAGTGGAAGCAGGCAAATACAACCTGAACTTCGTAAAACTCGACGGTAACGTGGGTTGTATGGTAAACGGTGCTGGTCTGGCCATGGCAACCATGGACATGATCAAACTGAGTGGTGGTGAACCCGCCAACTTCCTGGATGTAGGCGGTACCGCCAACGCGCAGACCGTGGAAGCCGGCTTCCGCATCATCCTGAAAGACCCCAAGGTAAAAGCCATCCTGATCAATATCTTCGGCGGTATCGTACGCTGTGACCGTGTAGCCCAGGGTGTTATCGATGCCTATAAAAGCATGGGCAATATCGATGTACCCATCATCGTACGTCTGCAGGGAACCAATGCCGAGGAAGCCAAGAAACTGATCGACGAAAGCGGACTCAAGGTACAAAGTGCCATCCTGCTGAGCGAAGCTGCTGACCTCGTGAATAAGGCGGTTACTGCTGCTTAAGAGCGGCATTGTTGTGGTAACAATAGAATCATTTTCATAGAAAGGATCCCGTGAGTACATCGCGGGATCCTTTTTTCGGTTATCTATGAGCGTTCCGCAGCCCGGACCTCACTAATTGCCACTATTTCCTCACTAATCGCCACTCTTTCGCGATTATTGCCAAACAGTTCCGAATCAGGGTGTTTTCTTCGGAGGCAGTGCAAATGCTTTTGCTTCGTGCTCAAAATGTCCCTTATGCGAACCGTCACAGAAGGGTTTGTTCTGCGACATGCCACAGCGGCAGATGCTCACGGTAGTGCGACCACCCAAATCGTATACATTTCCTTCTTTGTCCCGGATTTCAAAATCGCCTTCCACTCGGATTGATCCGTTGCTATTTACGGTTATAACGGTAGTTGCCATGATCCAAAATTTTAAGCAGCGAAAATAAGGGATTAAATTGCAGAAATATGGAACAACCTGCAGTCATTCAGCAAACCCGCCAATGGATCATCAATGTGGTGATGGGATGTAATTTCTGTCCCTTTGCCGCCCGTGAGATAAACCGGAATAGTGTGCATTTTGAACTGGCCGCAGCACCCGATGAAGAGAGCGTCCTGCTGCAGTTGTACAATCTGCTGGAGAAAATGGATGAGGATGATTCCATAGAAACGGCTTTCCTGATTCTGCCCGAAGGCTGGAAGGATTTCCTGCAGTATCTGGATCTGGTGGAAGCCGTCGATGCGCTGCTGGAGGACCAGGACTATGAGGGCATTTACCAGGTGGCCAGTTTTCACCCCGATTACCTGTTTGCCGGAAGCACGGAAGATGATCCGGCCAATTATACCAACCGTTCCCCCTACCCTATGTTGCATATCCTGCGGGAGGAAAGCATTGATAAGGCGCTGGAATTTTATCCTGGTGATCCGGACGAGATTCCGGAGCGAAATATCCGTTTTGCCCGTGAGAAAGGCCTTGCATACATGAAATCGCTGTTTCAAAAGGGGGATTAGCCGCTCATCCCATTTTGGAATCCTTTGACACCCCACCCGCCCCCGGCATAGTAGTTTTGCGGCCGGAATGCCGGCATAGATACTCGCTATTCTATTGAATTTCCGATCATTAAACAAAGGATAAAAAAAATCAGTCAGGCATAGGGGTAAAAGCACAGTTGGTTGTCGAACAAGAAAGCCCCTACTGTTGCTGAGCATATCCATACCATATAAGCACCAGGAAAGAACAATGGCCACAACCATCGCCAATCAACCGGTATTGCAGACAGACCATGGTTTGCTGCAATTTGAGGAGGTTTTTAAAACACATTTTAAAAGCCTGCACGCCTATGCATGGTCGTTGGTGAAGGATGAGCTGCTGGCCGAGGATATGGTGCAACAGGTATTTTTCAAAATCTGGGAGAAAAGGGAGCTGGTTCAGATTCAGCAATCAGCCACGGCCTATCTCTACCGGGCGGTTTATAATGATTGCCTGAACTATCTCAAACACCAGAAAGTGCGATCGGCTTATCAGCAGTTTGTACAGACCAGGGGCGATGGCCAAGGCCATTCGGCTGCGCAGAAAATCCAGCTGAACGAGTTGCAATGGCACCT
>DATCJQ010000309.1:0-3283 GCA_036562745.1 Flavihumibacter sp. | reverse complement strand
CGGCCAACCCGGGCATTTCTGCCAGCTCAAGATGGGCCAGCATTCTGCAGCAGACCGATATTCTTGATTATAGCCGGATCCAGCTGAAGCGTGATCGTCAGAAGAAAACCATCAGCGGTACCACTCAAAACGTGCTGAAACTGGAACTCGATCTCAGCGATTTTGCAGCGGGATCAACAATTGCCATACAACTCGACAGTATGGGCACGGTTTCACACACTGTAACGGGAACGGATAACCGAATTGTGCTGGCCCGAACCGCAGGTGGATGGGTAAAATCGGAAGCTCCTGCTCCTACGGAGAAGAATCCCGCCCGGTACGGAACGCTGAAAGAAGCGTTCAACCACAATATGGTTTTCGTGGTGGGCACTATCGGAACAGCCGAAGAAACTGCCTGGAACTGGAACAAAGCCCGTTATGATGCCGAAACCTGGTATTATCGCGGTAATGGTGCGGTGGATATTATTACCGATAAAGAGTACAACCTGGAAAAATACCGTGATCGCGGGGTGATCCTGATCGGAAACAAATCGACCAATGCCGCATGGAATATGCTGCTGGATGATTGTCCCATTCAGGTGGAACGTAACAAGATCAGCGCAGGCAGCAAGATCTGGGAGGGAGATGATCTGGCCACCTATTTTGTCTGGCCGCTCAAGAACAGCAACAAGGCTTCGGTGGCCGTGCTGACCGGAACCGGAACAAAGGGTAACCAGGCTGCTTATGCGAACCAGTATTTCGCCGGTGCCAGTGGTTTCCCCGATTATATGATTTTCAGTTTCGATATGCTGAAAGAAGGAGCGAAGGCGCTTAAGCTGACCGGCTTTTTCGATAACAGCTGGAAGTTGATTGAAGATTAAAAACTGCATTTCGATTTTCTGCGAATCTGTCTGGATTGATATGAACCCGTAGTATTGGAAGTCGAAATAAGATGCAAAAATGAACCCCGGTCTTCTGGACCGGGGTTTATTTTTTGGAGCAGATGATTTTAAAACGCAACACCCAGACTTAGTCCCAGTCCCCTGAGACCGAAAACCGGACCGTTTAGTTTCCCGGAAAAATTATTGTTCGTAATGCTTGCATCGAGGTAGCGGTGTCCATTGACTTGCAGATTTTCTTCAAGCGTGCTGATGAAATCCTGTTTTTCTTCCGCTGAGAACTCGGAGAAGTTGTAATTGCTTTTCAATTTTCCATTCATACCGCCGTAAGTTGCTCCCAGGATATACAAATCCAGCACCATGCGGCTGCCTAATTTCCATTGGGCTCCGAATCCGAGTCCACCGCTTATGGAATTGAAGGAGGGCACCATGGTCATATCTTCCGTTGTTCCGTCAATATCATAGGAGTAGGGTAGTTCCATTTTGAAATTGTTATACCGTCCAAATGCTGAGAAGTAAAATCCCCGGGCGCCCGGTTTTTTCCCCAGGTAGTAGCGGGCTTCCAGCGTGATGGCATTGTTTTTCATGCGGCCATCCTTTATGGAGAAATCTTCCAGGTCTTCTTCCGGGATGAATTCATCAATGATTCTGTTTACCGCTTTGATATCACCAATCCGGCTGTCGGGCATAAAGCGGTAGCCGGCCGAAAGACTGAATTTCCGGGTCATCATCCGCTCATAATAGAAGCTGTAGTTATTTAAGAGTAGGGATGACAGATTGATTTTGATATTATTCATTAAATAGGGAGAGCTGTTGTATGCTGACGATTTTTTTTCTTTTGGGATCTCAAAAGGAGCCTCGCGGATGGTTGTGTCTGTTACCATTGGATCCAGTGTCTGGCTATAAACCGTACCTACGGAAGCAAGCGCAAGGGAGAAACAAATAAGGGCCTTTCTCATAAATCTGACTTTAAAGGGTTTCTCCTAAATAGTGCAATTCCTGCACCATATTGTTGACCCGGCCCAAAAATCGATGATTGACCTCATTTCTTCGACGAACAGCGCCCTTCCATTCCCCCTTCTCCCGTTCCCCATTCCCCATTCCCCATTCCCCGTTCTCCCTTCTCCCTTCTCCCTTCTCCCTCCTCCCTTCTCCCTTCCTCTTATGGACACTTATAGGTAATCTTCTCCGTCCAATTGCTTCCGGTGCTATACCTATATGATTCGTGCGTAATCCTGCCCTGATCGTCTTCAACAAAGCCATGCGTGACAGTAATACCCAAATAGTCTGTTACGGAAATCATTCTGTTTTTATTTCTAACCACGGTATATCCCATTTCAAGATCAACCCTGCCTAAATGTTCGCCGGGCTGAAAAGGTTTCGTCTTGTCGAATGTGTACCTGGTGATTTTTCCCCCGGGAGCATGTTCTTCGACCATATTTCCGTCTTGCCATAAATACCTCGTGATAACGAAATTGGGATTCAAATCCGTTTTGGTAGACTTTTTTACCACCTGTGTGCCTTCATATTCATAAATTTCTTCGCTCCAGCTTAGGTTCCGATTATCTGTTCTCACTTTGACGGCCAGGCCGTGTTCGTTTAATGTAATCGTTCGTTGGAAGCGTTGGAGGCCTAGCGTAATATTAACCGTGTTAATGGTATTACCTGAGTAACTATAGGTATTCTCAATGGTGCCGAATTTATGGTTTATGATTCTCTTGTTGTTGTCGTAGGTTAATATTATAGGATCAAATCCCTGCCTTTCTACTTTAGTAACCAAGCAGTCTGGAAACGGATTATTTTCTTCAGGATCGTTGTCCCGTCCTTCATCTGGCTTATCGGATTTACTGCAGCTTATTAAGAGGATCGGCAGTGTGAGCATCAGCGTGAATAGTCGTTTCATCATGACAAAAATGTTTGTCCGAAACTATTCAATCGTGCTTCCGGCCGCAATACCGTGAAAGGAGGATTTTCGGTTGTCCCTGTTAGTAAAATATACTACAAATGTGGTAGTGACTACTCCAATCCGGTGATTTTCTTGATTTTTCGGTTACCCGAGTCGCCGATATAAAGAACCGGTTGGTCTCCCTCCATCACAAGCGCAATGGCTTCGGGAAAACGGAGCCGGCTTCTCGGTCCGATACCCGTATCATCGCCAATCAGCACATTTCCTGCCATGGGTTCCACCCGCGAACCATCGGCGGATATCTTGTAAATCTGGTTGATGGCGGTATAGCAGATATAGATATTTTCATCCTCATCCATCACCAGTTTGGCCGGCTCGCTCTGATTGCGGGGACTTTCTGCAATCAGGGTTTGTTGTCCGTCGGGACTGATCCGAACAACACCTCCATGGTAGCGTTCGGCAACGATCAGGCTGCCATCCTTTGTAACCCGTATACCGG